>CAZSBV010000100.1:1749-7063 GCA_964605105.1 uncultured Lachnospiraceae bacterium
ACAAGAATCGTTAAAATCGGTCTTCGTAAAGGTGACGCAGCAATGGAAGTTGTACTTGAATTAGTATAATATTTAACTATTCAGAGCTAAATGGAGTAATGAAAAATCTGTGTTGAATGCTTGCATTCATACACAGATTTTTTTATTGCTCCATTTGGTAAGAAAACAAAGCGAGGAAATCTGAATGATTTTCTCGCTTGCTCTGAATAGTTATTTTTTAATCTTCAATGGTTCCTGTGATTGTAATACTATGATATTGTCCATTATATGCAAGATTAACATATTCGCGACCGAGGGCAATAACAGGACGCAAAGGAAATGAAGTATTATTTTTGATAACAATAGCCTCTGCATTGTTGGATAATCTTACTTTGGTACCTACAGGATAAGGTGCCACAACCTGTAACAGCACTTTGATACATGTGGCATCGAAAATTCCATTTCCATATAATTTCTCGATGGCTTCAGCATTACTATAATATTCTGTATTATAAGGAGATGGATTGACATAATTATCGAATGCACTGGCAAGACCGATCAATTTACCACTTAAAAGGATTTTGTTAGCTTTTAGACCATTAGGATATCCGGAGCCGTCAATATGTTCATGATGCTGCCAAATGCCGTAGCATACAGAGACAGGAAAACGGAGTCTTTGCATCAAACGGAAACCATGGGTTGGATGTTGACGAATAATTTCTCTTTCTTCGTCACACAATTCTGTTTTGTACAGGAGTCTGATATCATAAAAAATTTTCCCTAAATCATGATAAATAGCAGCTTGCCCCAATTCTTTCAATTGGGAACGTTCAAATCCAAGCTTAATCCCCATTCCCAGAGTAATCATACATACGGATAAACTATGGTAAAAAATCCAAAGAGACATAGCACGATTGTCCTGCATTTCCAGAATTAGTTTGTTTTCTTTTTCTGCATTCAGGAAGATATCAATTAACTCATCCAGATACTCATCCATAAGTGTTCGTTGTTTCTGGAACTCAGTATTAAATTGATCTGTAATAATTCCTGTATTGCTGAAAATTTCCTTTAATAAAGCAACAATTTTTAATTGTAGCAAATCATCTACTAAAGGTGCAGCAAGGACAACTTCTTCACGGAAGGTATTATCTTCGTGATTAATATAAATCCCCTTATATCCCTGTTCTTTAATCGTTTGGATACCTCTATCAGTTAAAGGTTTGTTTTCGCGTAAAAGAACTCTCATATTACTATCATATACCGTGCGAGCAAGAATATCTCCGCGTCGAAGATTATTGATTTTAACATATTCAATCATAAGTTATTGGTCTCCTTTATGTATATGAATAATATTATCAGAAAAATAGATAAAAAACAATGTATAAAAGCAATTATAGGAAGTTAAAAAAGGATTTTTGTCAGTTTTATGCTCTATGCTTGTTTTTGAAAGGAATATCTAGTAAAATAATATGATGATTTAAATTAGCATGGGAAAAGTATGTGTTCCCTGATATAAGATATACAATCAAATCCTTTGAGAGGAGTTTAGAAATAAATATGGGAATTATTAAAGCTGTAGATTTGGCTTTTGAATATATCAGACGAGATGAAGAAGGAAATGTGGAAGGAATTACCCGTGCAGTAGATGGGGTGAATCTGGACATTCAGGCCGGAGATTTTGTGGCTATTTTAGGACATAATGGTTCCGGAAAATCTACTTTGGCAAAGCATCTGAATGCTCTTCTTTATCCTACAGAAGGTACGGTTTATGTAGATGGGAAAGATGTAAAGCAGCCGGAAAATGTCTGGGATGTTCGACAGACCGCAGGAATGGTGTTTCAGAATCCTGACAATCAGATCATTGGTCAGGTAGTAGAAGAAGACGTTGGATTTGGTCCGGAAAACTTAGGTGTGCCGACGGAAGAGATCTGGGAACGTGTGGAAGAAAGTTTGAAGGCAGTTGGAATGTATCAGTACAGAAAACATTCGCCCAATAAACTTTCCGGCGGACAGAAACAGCGAGTATCTATTGCCGGTGTTATTGCTATGCATCCGAAATGTATTATTTTGGATGAACCTACCGCCATGTTAGACCCGAATGGACGAAAAGAAGTCATTCGAGCTGCCAGAGCATTAAATCAGGTAGAAGGAATTACAATTATTTTGATTACCCATTATATGGAAGAAGTAATTTATGCTGATAAAGTATATGTTATGGATGGTGGAAAAGTGGTAATGCAGGGAAATCCTAAGACGGTATTTTCACAGGTAGACAGACTTCGTGAACTTCGTCTGGATGTGCCACAGGTAACAGAGTTGGCTTATGAATTGAAAAAGAGCGGTCTGCCATTAAGTGACGGAATTCTTACCATGGATGAACTGGTGGCAGAATTGAAACAATTAAAAAGAAAATAGAAGAAAGGGAATATTATGTCTCTCATTTTAGATCATGTAAATCATATATATGGTGAAGACACCAATCTGGCAGTAGCTGCCTTAAGAGATATCAATCTGGTAATTCCGGATGGACAGTTCATCGGTCTGATTGGTCACACCGGTTCCGGGAAATCTACTCTGGTGCAGCATTTGAATGGATTGTTAAAACCCACCAGTGGAAGCATTTATTTTAATGGACAGGATATATCTGATAAGGATTACGATAAAAAAGAATTAAGAAGTAAAGTTGGGCTGGTATTTCAGTATCCGGAACATCAGTTGTTTGAAGTAACGGTATTTCAGGATGTGTGTTTTGGACCTAAGAACTTGGGATTGACACAAAAAGAAGTAGAAATAAGAGCTTACACAGCTTTGAAGCAGGCTGGGGTAAAAGAAGAACAGTTTTACCAGTCTCCGTTTGATTTGTCTGGTGGACAGAAGCGTAGAGTTGCTATTGCAGGTGTTCTGGCGATGAAACCGGAAGTACTGATTTTGGATGAACCTACCGCCGGTCTGGACCCTAAGGGTAGGGATGAGATTTTAGGACAAATCAAAAAGTTGCAGAAGGAAACGGGAATTACAGTTATTCTGGTATCTCATAGTATGGAAGATGTTGCAGAGTATGTAGACCGAATTATTGTAATGAACAAAGGGGCGGTCATGTTTGATGATGTTCCGAAGGAAGTGTTCCAACATTATGAAGCTTTGGAAGAAATCGGACTGGCGGCACCACAGGTAACTTATATTGTGAACCGTTTAAATAAAGAAGGATTCTCCTTTGATACCAATGTGACTACTATTGCAGAGGCAAAGAAAGAGATCTTAAAGGCATTTCGGTAAGCATGATTGCAGTAGCTTCGATCAGAGGCACCTGAAGAAAATTAGAAAATAGGAGAGGCTTTGGCCCATGTTAAGAGATATTACATTAGGACAATATTATCAGACAGAGTCTGTAATTCATAGATTAGACCCAAGAGTAAAGCTTGTGGGTACTATTTGCTATATTATTTCCCTCTTTATGGTAAATAATGTGTGGGGATATTTGATTGCTGCTTTGTTTTTGGCAGCCATGATTAAGTTATCCAATGTTCCTTTTAAATTTATGGTAAAAGGAATGAAGGCGATTGTATTTTTATTGATGATTACAGTTGTTTTTAATATGTTTTTGACTCCCGGAGAACCATTGATTAGTTTCTGGAAATTGACGATTACAAAAGAAGGGCTTCGATTGGCGGTCATGATGGCAGTAAGATTGTCTTTCTTAATTGTAGGTTCTTCCGTAATGACACTCACTACCACACCGAATAATCTGACTGACGGAATGGAGAAATTGATGAATCCATTGCGAAAAATCAAGGTTCCGGTACATGAAATTGCTATGATGATGTCTATTGCGTTAAGATTTATTCCAATTTTACTGGAAGAAACAGACAAGATCATGAAAGCACAGATTGCCAGAGGAGCGGATTTTGAAAGCGGTAATATTATAAAGAAGGCAAAGGCATTGGTTCCATTGTTAGTGCCGTTATTTATTTCAGCATTCCGTAGGGCGAATGATTTAGCTATGGCAATGGAAGCCAGATGCTATCGTGGCGGAGATGGAAGAACGAAGATGAAACCGTTGATTTATAAAAAGGCAGATAAGGTCGGATATTTGGTCTTGGTCGTGTATTTACTTGTGTGTCTGTCTATCGGTAAAATTGCAGAGATGTTGTTGGGAATATTGATGGTTACAGGATAAAATTAATAAATAGGGAAAATCGAAAGAAAATACTTCGTCTTTGGTAAGGCGAAGTATTTTTAGAAAGAATGGATCATAAAAATGAGAAGAATAAAATTGACGGTAGCATATGATGGTACAAATTATCATGGTTGGCAGTTCCAGCCCGGGAGTCCTACTATAGAAGGTGAACTAAATAAGCATTTATCAGAACTGTTTAAGGAAGAGATTACAGTGATCGGTGCCAGCAGAACAGATGCCGGTGTACATGCACTCTGTAATGTGGCAGTGTTTGATACAGAGGCACGAATCCCGGCAGAAAAGGTCGCTTACGCATTGAATCAGAGGCTGCCTGAGGATATCCGTGTCCGTAAATCAGAAGAAGTGGCAATGGATTTTCATCCGAGAAAACAGGCTACCAGAAAAACTTATGAATATAAGATTTTAAATGAGGAGTTTCTAAATCCGGTGGAGCGTCTATATGCTCATTTTACTTATGTACCACTGGATGAAAGAAAAATGCAGGAAGCAGCCACATATTTAATTGGGGAACATGATTTTCAAAGTTTTTGTGCTGCGGGAAGCACGGCGGAGACTACGGTCAGAACCATTTATGATATTACCGTGGAACGGAAGAATACCATGATTTCCATAAAAGTAACAGGCAATGGCTTCTTATATAATATGGTGCGTATAATTGCAGGAACTTTGATGGAGGTAGGTAAAGGACGGTTTAGCCCTGAACAGGTAAAAGAGATACTGGAAGCGAAAGACAGAACGAAAGCAGGTCCAACAGCACCGGCAAAGGGGTTGATGCTGTATCAGTATCAGTTTGAAGAGGAACGAAAAGAAAGCGATTTGAGTTCTGGAACCAAGTTTTGAAGTTAGAGGATAAGCATATTTGTTCATTGTGGATAAAAACATTCAAAAAAGAAAAATATGTGAAAAACTTTGGTTTTTCGGATTAGAAACTTAAGAAAAAAGCTTGACACACGTGGAAGTGTATAATATAATGCTTTGGTGTGGAAACGATTGATAATAAGAGTCATGGCCCGACTTTTATTTGAAATACATGGACTTTTAAGCCTCTAGCCCCGGTGAGAAAGTCAGCGTTAGAACAATTCGAATTTTATACGGAGGGAAAATAATGAAAACATTTATGGCAAGTCCAGCTACTAT
>CAZSBV010000101.1:0-7054 GCA_964605105.1 uncultured Lachnospiraceae bacterium
CTGAGGAAATCAAAAGATATCAGAAGATTATTAACAATAAGGAAGCAATTTTGGCAGATGCCAGAGAAAAGGCTGCTTCATTAATTAATGAAGCAAAAGTCCAGACAGATGAATTGATTAATGAGCATGAAATTATGCAGCAGGCATATGCACAAGCAAATGAAGTAGTTACATTAGCGGCTAATCAGGCTCAGGAAATTTTAGATAATGCAACCATCGAAGCAAATACTATGCGCGAAGCAGCAATGCATTATACAGATGACATGCTTGCAAACGTAGAAAATATTATTGCACATTCCATGGAAGGTGCAGTATTTAGATATGAACAGTTGATAACCGGATTGAACCAGTGCTATGAAACAGTAAAGGCTAACAGAGCAGAGTTGTTCCCAATGGCAGGTCTGGAAGATTTGGAGGATGAAGGTTCAGGTGAACAAAAGCCATTGGATGTAATTTAAAACATTAAAATGTAAGATTATATAAAAGAGGCAGAGGTTTCTGCTTCTTTTTTTATTGACAGAATAGATACTATGGAATTAAAATAAGTTGATTATGCAGAAAAGGAGGTTGTAATTATGCGAAAAAATCTACAGAAAGCAGCGGGAAACCATTTTGGGAAACCAGTATGGTTAATCTCCATGATTAAACCTCCAAAGATGAGTGAGCTAAACAAATAATATAGATTCTTTTTATGTGAATGATTTACGGAAAACTGAATATTGGTGATTATAAATTCAAAGGAGAAAATTATTATGTGGTTTTGGTTATCACTTATTACATTAATTTGTTGGTCAGGTTCTGACTTGTTTTCAAAGATTGGATGTCGTGATGCATCGGATAAGAATAGTCACTTAAAAATGGTAATGGCTGTAGGTCTTGTAATGGGACTTCATGCGATGTATGAAATTTTCGTTGGTGGAACAGAAATTTCTTTACAGATTATTCTTACATATTTACCGGTTTCTTTATTGTATATTGCTTCTATGGCAATGGGATATTTGGGACTTCGTTATATTGAACTTTCCATTTCTTCCCCGATTTGTAATTCTTCTGGAGCTTTAGTTGCTGTTATGACATTATTTATGGTGGGATTCAGTGAATACTCTCCATTGGCATTAGGAGCAGTAGCTTTAGTTTGTATTGGAGCGATTGGGCTTGGCGTAGTTGATTTCCTTGAAGATGATGAACTTCGTGCCCAGAGACAGGAAGTAAGTAATTACAAATACTCCAAGAGTTTTCTTGCGTTAGCATTACCGGTTGCGTATTGTATTCTGGATGCAGTAGGTACTTTTGCAGATAACAGAGTATTGGAAACCCTGAACGAAGATAGTGCTAATGTAGCATACGAATTAACATTCCTTTTTGTAGGTGTTATTTGCTTTATTTATGTAGTATTAATTAAAAAGGATAAGTTGATTCCTAAGATGGAGGCACCAAAATATATTGGTGCAATTTGTGAAACAGCAGGTCAGTTTGCTTATATTTATGCTATAGCTGATACAGAGCATTTGGCGATGTCTGCACCGATTATTTCTTCTTATTGTGCAGCATCCGTACTTTGGAGCCGTATTTTCTTGAAAGAAAAACTCTCCAAGAAGCATTATTTAATGATTATTGTGGTAGTAATCGGCATTGCTATTATGGGATTCTTAGATATGTAACAAGATTTCAAATAAAATATTGATGTTGGATTCAATAGCAATGATATACATAAGGATTAACTTATATATTATAATAACATAGGTTAGCTAAAACTAACTTAATTTTGTAAATAAAAATACGAAGAGAAAGTAAAAAAAGGTTGCTTTCTCTTTTTTTATGTGATAGAATCTTTTTCGTTGAGGGAGTAGTCACCCGTATTTAACGGGGTCTGGTCAACATACTGAGAGAAATCTCTGGCCAGCCTTAATTGACGAGACTTGCATTTTTGCGGGCTCGGTCTACATATTTTTATCAATTTCTCCGAGCCGATTATAAAGAAAGGTTGGGAGTTTTTTTATGAGTTTTTTTGAGTTATTTTTGTTGGCAGTAGGTCTTAGCATGGATGCATTTGCTGTTTCTGTATGTAAGGGATTGGCAATGAAAAAGGCAGATGCTAAAGGTATGGTTATTTGTGGAGGCTGGTTCGGCGGTTTTCAGGCATTGATGCCTTTGATTGGATTCTTTCTGGGAACCTTATTTGCATCTACAATTGAGTTTATCGATCATTGGGTAGCATTTGGACTGCTTGGTCTGATTGGTATCAATATGTTAAAAGAAGCCTTTGAAAAGAAAGAAGAAGGCTGTGATTGCGATAATAACGATGCAGACTTATCTGTAAAAACTATGTTTGTTATGGCGGTAGCTACCAGTATTGATGCTTTGGCAGTAGGAATTTCTCTTGCTATGGCAGGAAATGTTAATATCTGGATTGCAATTACATTGATTGGTATTACTACTTTTGTATTATCAGCTATTGGAGTTAAAGTAGGTAGTATTTTCGGAAGTAAGTTTGAGAAGAAAGCTCAGATGGCAGGTGGAATCATTCTTATTTGCTTAGGGGTAAAAATTTTGTTTGAACATCTTGGTTTTCTATAATTATTTATGTAAAACGAACAGAGGGCGTTTTGTATTTCCAATTAATCGGGATAAATGTAATAAAAATACTGTTTAGAAAATAAATATTAATATAATAAAAATACAGGTCTGAATTAATTTGTGCTTAATATAGGTACTTATTTTCAGATCTGTATTTTTTAATATGAAACAAGTCTGGGTAATACAGCTTAAACCACCAAAAGTCAATAGAGAAAGTGGGAGGAAAATAGGGAGTGATGTAGTGTTTGTATCAGTAGCAACTAACATAAGTTGTTTTAATCCACCGCCGATTTCAATAAGGGAACAAAAAATACCGGATAGTAATGGCGAGTAAAAGGTGAATATAGTTTGTACAAGATAGTTTTCTAGTATTTCCGGAAAAATTAGTAAACAGTTGAAAAATACCATACAACCGCCTAATAAAGTAATCTGTTCGATGGCAGAAGAAAGAGATTGTTGAAAGCATAAAATATAGTTTGGAACAGCGGTTAGGTTTTCTTTATATGAGCATGCAGAAAGTAAAGAAGTTGTAGTTACTTTTCTGTGCGGAAGTGTATTGAATTTTGAAGAAAAAATTGTTTTGTTTTGGGTATGAGGAAAAAAATAATGAGAACAAAAGTAGCGTAAGAATAAACCATAGCTCAAAGGAACCAGATACATATATCCAAGAACTTTCCCAATATTTTTATAACCAAACAGTGGTATCACATAACCCAGCATATATAAAGGTCCAATATTATTACAGAAGGCGAGCAAATACTCGCCTTCTTTAGTAGTGATCTGTTCTTTTTCCAACATATCAGCAACTATTTTTGCACCCATGGGAAATCCACATAGAAATCCCATAAAAATGGCATATAGCATTTGAGAGGGAAGACGGAAAAATAAACCAAGAAAAGGCTGTAGCCATTGGCCGATTTTAAGAGACAGACCGGTTCTGATCATGAAACCGGATAGAACCATAAACGGAAAAAGAGTCGGAATCATATTACGATACCAGATTAACAGCCCATTGGAGGCAAGAGAAATACATTTTTTTGAGTAAAAAAGCAGCAAAAAGAGAAAACTACAGCAAAAACAAGTGAAAAAGAATTGATTTAATGCTTTTTTCATAAAATAAAATCCCCAAAGAAGTCTAAAATGTAGTATACTATAGTTTATTGCAAACTCAAAACTATTATTACAACATAAGTTTTAGATAAAAATATAGATTTGGAATTTTGACGTTGTATTATTATAAATCATGATTGAGGAAAATAAGAAGTGATTCGTTTAGATAAATTTTTATGTGAAATGGAAATCGGGACCCGAAGCCAGGTCAAAGATATGATTAAAAAGGGTATGGTATCGATAGATGGCGAAGTAATGAAAAAGCCGGATTATAAGTTTGATGAGACTACAGCCAGAGTATGTGTGAAAGAAAAAGAGATTTCATATCAGAAATTTTTCTATTATATGTTAAATAAACCGGCAGGAGTAGTTAGTGCAACAACAGATAATCATGATAAAACCGTAATAGAGTTATTGAAGGATGCTCCGGGAAAGAATTTATCTCCGGTAGGACGTTTGGACAAAGATACGGAAGGGTTATTATTAATAACAAATGATGGAGAATTGAGCCACAATTTGTTGTCGCCTAAAAAGCATGTGGATAAAACCTATTTGGTAGAAACTTCCGAATCTATTACTTCCGAAATGGTTTATCGTCTGGAACATGGCGTAGATATTGGAGAAGAAAAGTTGACTTTGCCTGCAAAAGTAAAACAATTAGAAGATAAGAAGATGGAATTGACGATTACCGAAGGAAAATTCCATCAGGTGAAACGAATGTTGAAAGCAGTAGATAATGAAGTTGTTTATTTAAAACGATTGTCTATGGGAAGTTTGGTTTTGGATGATAAGCTGAATTTAGGCGAATATCGCTCTTTGACGGAAGCAGAGTTGTCTAAATTATTAAATCGATAATTTAAAATAGAACAATAGAAATACGAAAAGAGATTTTTATTCAATTGATAATAGAAAAGTATAAAAAGGAATAAGAAAATAGTAATAGATTAGATACACAGAGATAAGGGATAGATTATGTTACAAAACAAAAAAGCAGTCATTTTCGACTTAGATGGAACATTAGTAGATTCCATGTGGATGTGGAAGGCCATAGATATAGAGTATTTAGGTAAATTTGGAATCTCATTACCTGAAAGCTTACAAAAAGATATTGAAGGAATGAGTTTTTCGGAAACCGCAGTTTATTTTAAAGAAACTTTTCAAATTCCAGACTCATTAGAGAAAATTAAAGCTGACTGGAATAGGATGGCATATGATAAATATACAAAAGAAGTTTTCTTGAAAAAAGGAGCTAAAGAATTCCTGGATTATTGTAAAGTGCATGGCATTAAACTAGGAATTGCCACCAGTAATTCCAGAGAACTTGTAGATGCTACTTTGGAGGCGCTAAGTATAAGGGACTATTTTAACTGTGTAATGACTGCCTGTGAAGTGGCCAAGGGAAAACCGGCACCGGATATTTATCTGGCAGTAGCAGAAAATTTGCAGGTGGAACCTTCCCGGTGTCTTGTATTTGAAGATGTAACTATGGGAATCATGGCAGGAAAAAATGCCGGAATGGAAGTTTGTGCCGTGGAAGATGAATTTTCTATGAATCAGATAGAAGATAAGAAAAGAAAAGCAAATTATTATATTCAGGATTATTACGAAATTGTCTATTAGATTATGTAGTTTATTTTGGAAGTGTGGAGAGGAAAATGAATCAAGGATTTTTACCTATCTGTCGGAAAGATATGGAGGACAGAGGAATTACACAATTTGATTTTGTTTATATTATAGGAGATGCATACGTGGATCATCCTTCTTTTGGACATGCGATTATCAGCAGAATGTTGGAATCGCGAGGATATTCTGTGGGAATTATTTCACAGCCGGACTGGAAAGATGAAAAGAGTATTGCTATTTATGGCGAACCCAGATTAGCATTTTTGATCAGTGGCGGAAATATGGATTCTATGGTGAATCATTATTTTGTTTCCAAGAAGCATCGTCCAACGGATGCTTATACTCCGGGTGGAGAAATCAATAAGCGTCCGGACAGAGCAACTGCGGTTTACGGAAATTTAATCCGCAGGACTTACAAAAGTACGCCGATTATTATTGGAGGAATTGAAGCCAGTCTTCGTCGTATGGCACATTACGATTATTGGTCTGATTCTTTTAAACGTTCTATTTTGCTGGATTCTCAAGCGGATCTATTGCTTTATGGAATGGGAGAACGTTCGATTATTGAAGTAGCAGACGCTTTGAACAGTGGAATTGCGGTAAATGATATTACTTTTATCAAAGGGACTGTGTATAAGACGAAATCTACGGATGGTTTTTATGATGAAATTACATTGCCGGATTATGAAACTATGAAAGCAGATAAACGTTCTTATGCAGAAAGCTTCCGAATTCAGTATGAAAATACGGATCCATTTACGGGAAAAGTAATGGTAGAAGAATATCCTAATGGAATTTATGTGGTACAGAATCCGCCACAGGAGCCATTGACTCAGGAAGAAATGGATGCGGTCTATGAGCTTCCATACATGAGAACCTATCATCCTTCTTATGAAGAAAAAGGTGGAGTACCTGCTATCAATGAAATTAAATTTTCGTTGACAAGTAATAGAGGGTGTTTTGGGGGATGTAATTTCTGTGCTCTGACTTTCCATCAAGGAAGAACAATTCAGACCAGAAGTCATGAATCTATTATAAAGGAAGCACAACAGGTAATTGCGGATAAAGATTTTAAAGGCTATATCCATGATGTAGGAGGTCCTACAGCTAATTTCCGTCATCCATCTTGTGAGAAACAGATGAAATTTGGCGTATGTAAGAATAAGCAGTGTTTGTTCCCTACTCCATGTAAAAATATGAAAGTGGATCATAAAGATTATTTATCCTTACTTCGTAAACTCAGAGAACTTCCGGGAGTAAAAAAAGTATTTGTACGAAGTGGGATTCGATTTGATTACTTGATTGAAGATAAGGATGATACCTTCTTTAAAGAGTTGGTGCAGCACCATATCAGTGGTCAGTTAAAAGTAGCACCGGAGCATATTTCAGATGCTGTTCTTATGAGAATGGGAAAACCGGAAAATAAGGTTTATGAAAAGTTCCAGAAAAAATATAAACAATTGAATGAGAAATTAGGTCTGAAACAGTTCTTAGTACCATATTTAATGTCTTCTCATCCGGGGTCCACATTAAAAGAGGCAATTGAACTGGCTGAATATTTAAGAGACTTGGGATATATGCCGGAACAGGTACAGGATTTTTATCCAACCCCATCCACCATGTCTACAGTAATGTATTATACAGAAATCGATCCAAGAGACATGAAGCCGGTATATGTGTGTAAAAATCCTCATGAAAAGGCTATGCAGAGAGCTTTGATCCAATATCGTAATCCTAAGAATTA
>CAZSBV010000102.1:0-5190 GCA_964605105.1 uncultured Lachnospiraceae bacterium
AATATAAATTTTTCATATCTGTCCATCCTGTTATTCAACGAATGCATCATACCATCTATACTCTGATTAATGATCCTCAGGCAATCCATAACTTCGTCATCTACCTCTCGGCGCTTACATACCTCTGAATAAGTTGCTACTATTTCGTGTAATGCGCGGAAATCCATAAATGTTGCCGACATATCTTCCATATATTTTTGTCTAAGTCGTTCTTTTATTTTTTCTGTATCATTCATAATCTCTTTTCCTTCCATAATAACATACACTATTATAGCCTGATATTTGGCAATATTCAATACAAAAAAGGATGTCTATACTAAATATATCAAGAGGTGTATTAGATATGTTTGATTATAGTCCACTATGGGAAACCATCCGAAAAAAAGAATTGTCGCAATATCAGTTAATAAAAGAATATAACATCTCAACAGGTACATTAGATTCCTTGAGGAAAAACAAGAGTATCACAATGCATACACTTGATAACTTATGTCAAATCCTCGATTGTACTCCAAATGACATTGTTAAAATTGAAAAAGATAATAAATAAAAGTTCATGTTCATAACCGAGCGTGGACTTTTTCATTTATTTTTTATTATATTATCATACATTATTCGTAAATACAATATTCTTTTTCAAAAAGAAATAAGTTTTTTCTCAATTAAACGTACCCATTTATAATTCTCATTGCTGAACTCAATATTTTTCAAAAACCTACTATAAAAAACAGATTTGTTACCCTTTATCTCCCCCAAAGAATATGCTATAATTATTTCGAAAAAGTGATAAAAAGGAGCGCAAAAGACATGACTCAAAAACAACTTCATAAGGCCGATGGCATGGTATTTCCTATTATTATCGTTGTAATGACAGGTATTCTGCTAAATATGATAGGAGCTGTTGCAACCCATAAAACGAATCAAAATACCTATATTGTTATCGTTGCCTGTATTCTAGGAATTATTGCCAGTACCATTGTTTTTAAAATTTTTAGAGGCACACCAAAATGCGGAATTATTATGACCAGCATTGCCAGTTTGGTATATATTATCATGGTTTTATCCAGCAGTTCCATTTTTTACTATATGCTGTATTCCATTATTTGTGTTATTCAAATGTCCTATTTGCAAAGAAAAAATATTATGATTACCAGTGCGATTGTCATGCCTATTTTTACTTTTAAAGTATTTTCTATTGCGTTAAATGGTACTGTAACTATGGATCAGGCCGGAAGTTGTTTGGTCATTATGTTATTTATCCTTCTGGCTACTGTTTCCGTTTGCAAAGCATGGACCACTTTTAACAAAGAAAATCTCGATGTTGTTCAGGAAGGTGTCGAACAGCAGCGTCTTGCAGCCGAAAGAATGACTCATGTTTCCGAGAATATTATCAGTAACTTTGATCAGGCAAATGGTTATATCCATTCCCTTTCCAATGCCGTAAATACAAGTAATTCATCCATGCAGAATATTGCATCCAGTATTGAGGAAGCTGCACAAGCTGTTAATCAGCAGTCTCAAATGTGTCATGATATCCAGACAAATACACAGTCTGCCAACGAACAGACTTCTACCATGATAAAAGCATCCAAACAGGCATTAGAAGATGTTGTGGATGGAGCAAAAACCATGGAAGAGTTACAACAGCAGTCTCAAAATGTTGAAAAAGAAAATAGAGTCACTGTTTCCCGTGTAAATGCATTAAATGAACGTACTGAAAAAGTTTCAAATATTTTAGGCAGCATTGTTAGTATTTCTTCTCAGACCAATCTTCTTGCGTTGAACGCTTCTATCGAAGCAGCCAGAGCCGGTGAAGCCGGAAGAGGATTTGCTGTTGTTGCAGAAGAAATCAGAGTCTTATCCGAACAGACCAAAACAGCTACTGAAAATATCAGCCAAATTCTTACAGAACTAAATGACGATGTACATAGTGTTACAACAAGTATTAATCGTTCTGTAGAATCGGTTGAACAACAAAACAATTTAATCAATGAAGCAAAAAATAAATTTGATGCTATCGATGGCGCCGTAAATGACTTAATGGATATCATTAACAGCTTTGGACAGGTAATTGCTGAAATTACAGAATCTACGGATGTTATTGCTGACGGAATCACCAATCTTTCCTCTAATACCGAAGAAATTGCAGCTGTTTCCAGTGAAGGTTCTGAATTGATGACCGACGCCGTAGATAACATGCATAAGGTTACTGCTGCATTGACAAATATTTACAATCTTGCTCAGGAATTAAAATAATAACTATTAACATATTTAAAAAGAACTCTTAAAAGAAAATGTTTTACATTTCTTAAAAGAGTTCTTTTTTCTTATGACTTATTTCCTCTTATCTTCTTATGATTGCACTTCTGCAACTTTCTTTTTACGTTTTTTACGCTTTTTCTTCTTTTCCTTCTTATCCGGATGGAAAATATCATAGATACAAGGAATTACCAACAAGGTCAATAACGTACCATAGGTAAGACCTCCAATAGTAACTAATGCCATTGGTCTGGATAAATCTGCTCCCATTCCACTTGAAAATGCCATTGAAAGAAGTCCAAAAATAGTTGTTAATGCAGTCATTAATACCGGACGAAGTCTGGTTCTTCCTGCTTCGAGAATAGCTTCTCTTTTTTCCACTCCGCGTTCTCTTAACTGATTAATATAGTCTACCAATACAATACCATTGTTTACAATAATACCCGCTAACATAATAAATCCGATTACTGCAATAACACTCACTTCATTGTTGGTAAAGAATAGTGCAAAGAAACCTCCGGTAAACGCTAATGGTAAGGTAAACATAATGATAAATGGCGATAACAGCGACTGGAACTGCGCTACCATTATTAAATACATAAAAGCAATCGCAAGCACTAACATCAACATCAACTGTTCCATAGCTTCCATGATCATTTCATTTTCACCGCTAAAGTAAAGACTATATCCACTAGGAAGGTCATAATCTTCCAATGCCTCTTCAACATCTGCCGATACCAGACCTACATTATATCCATCTGCAATGGCTGCTGATACACTAATATATCTGGTCTGTTCTGAACGATTGATAGATTTCAAACTCTCCTTAGATTCAAAGTCTGCCACCTCTGATAAAGCTACTTTTACTTTCTTTCCATCTTTATCTGTGGTGTCAAGCATAATATTTTTCAAATCTTCACGAGTCATGGAACTATCTTTTTCATTAATAACATATACATCATATTCATTGATTGCTGTGGTCAATGTCGTTGCACTGGTAGGCGACGCCAGTTTACTATATAACTGATTAAAAATCTGTCCTACCGTCAGACTGTAATCCATGGCCTTCTGTCGGTCAATCAAAACTCTTACTTCACCGGTAGCCTCTTCCATACCATCTGAAACTTCAGTGGTTCCTTCTACCGTTTCTACGATTCCGGCAACTTCTGCCGCTATTTCCTGTAACGTATCTAATTCACGTCCACGTACCTGAATACTGATACCGGAACCGGAAAGTGCTGTCATATCCATGGAAGCGGTCTGGATGCTTAATTCTACATTCTCCAGGTCTTCCATCATTGCTTCAATATCTTTTGCTAATTCCTGGTTTGTTTTTGATTTCTTTTCCTTTGTTGTTACATAAATAACTGTAGAATTCGTTGCTTCACTTCCGCTGCTCAGACTCATAGCTCCTGTTCCAAGCATAGCTCCAATATTTTCCACGTCTTCAATGGTACTAAGTCTATCCACAATCTCATCTGTTACTTCAGCAGTATCTGCAAGAGGTGTATCCTTCGGCAAAGTTACGGTCATATTTAACTGATTACTATCCATCTCCGGCATAAACGCAGTTCCTTTAGAAATGGAAAGCAGGGCACTTACTACTAATAATACTAAAGATGCCGTAATAATCAGTGCTTTCCTATTTAAGCATTTATCCAAAATCTTTCCGTACCAGTTACCTAATTTTTCAGAAATTCCGCCTTGTGTCGGGTCTTTCGTAGACGTTAATACTTTGGATGCCATTGCCGGAACCACAGTCAACGCAATTACCAAACTGGCTAATAGCGAATATCCAATGGTCAATCCCATATCCACAAATAACTGTCTGGTAATACCTTCCGTAAATACAATTGGTGCAAATACACATACAGTTGTCAAAGTAGATGCTGCAATCGCTCCTGCAACTTCTTTACTTCCTTCAATAGCCGCCTCTTTCATGGAGGCCCCCTCATTACGAAGTCGATATATATTTTCAATTACTACAATGGAGTTGTCTACTAACATACCAATTCCCAGTGCCAGACCGGATAAAGAGATTACATTTAAAGTTACTCCACTAAAATACATACACACAATCGCAGTTACCAAACTGATTGGAATAGAAACTGCAATAATAATGGTTGGCTTCCAATCTTTTAAGAAAATAATTAAAATAATAATTGCCAGACCAAAACCTAAAATAATATTGCTGAAAATGGAATCCATGACCATATCAATGTAAATTCCCTGATCCATCAGGTTAATCAATTTTAAGTCAGTATTTTCTTCCATTAATTCTTCAAACTTATCATTAATTTTATCAGAAACATCCCCTGTAGAATAACCGGTCTGTTTCTGCATGGATACCATTACACCTGCACTACCATCTACATTCGTATAAATATCAGCACTGTTATCTGACATAAATACATCCGCCACATCACCTAGTGTAATAACATCTATTCCTTCCATATTGACGTTAATCAATGGCATAGCCGCTAACTCTTCTATGTTTTCCGGTTTTTCACCTACACGGACAAGATAATCCACACCTTCTTCCGTTACATAACCACTTGGCATAGAGAAGTTCTGTGCTGTTAATAATCCTTTTACAGTATCGACAGTTAAAATGCCTTCCATATCCGCAGAAAGATATGCATCCTGTTTAGCATCTTCTAACTGTTTGAAACCATCGTTAATCTGCTCTTCTGCATCTTTCAGCTGATTTTCTGCATCTCTCAACTGTTCTTTGGCAGATTCAATCTGCTCCAACCCGGCTTCCAGCTGAGCTTCGCTTGATTCTAACTGGGCTTCTGCTGCTTCTAATTGGGCTTCACCATAAGCTAATTGGGCATCTGCACTACCGAATCCTGCTGCGGCTTCAATTTCGCCTTGGTTGATTTGAGTAAGCATAGCATCTATTTCTGCTTCTTTTGCATTGAGGTCGGC
>CAZSBV010000102.1:5290-6979 GCA_964605105.1 uncultured Lachnospiraceae bacterium
TCTGTTTTTGCATCTATCAGTTTTGTTTGAGTTTCTGCCAACTGTGCTGCTGTCTGTGATTTCTGGTTCGCTAACTCTTCTTTTCCGGTAGCAAGATTTGCCTTTCCATCGGCAATCTCTTGTTTCCCATCCGCAAGCTCCTGTTTTGCAGTTTCCATATCTGCCAGATTCTGGTCAATTTCTTTCCAACCATCCGCCAATTCCGCTTTTCCGTCCGCAATTTCTTTTCTTCCATCTTCTAACTCTTTTGCCGCATCAGCCATTTCAGAGTCAATTACCCCGAAAACCTTTGCGTTAAGTGCAGCAATTTTATCTTCACGAATAATAACATGTACACTTTCTTCCAAAAGACCACTGGCTGAAGCAGAAGCAACACCTTCTATACTCTCTAATTCAGGAACGAGATAATTGGTTGTATAATCACTAATCTCGGCAGTACTCATTCCTTCCATACCTACAGCTGCCACCATGATTGGTAACATATCCGGATTCAATTTCATAATAATGGGATTTCCAATAGAATCGTCCCAATAAGCCTTTATCTGATCCAAGCTTTCCCGGATTTCCAGAGATACAGAATCCATATTGGCGTACTGCGCAAACTCCATGATGACCATAGAATAATTTTCATTAGAAGTAGAACTGATACTTTCTACGTTACTAATGGTCGCCATAGATGCCTCTACCGGCTTTGTTACTACCATTTCAACTGTTTCCGGACTGGCTCCCGGATAAGTTGTCATTACAATTACATATGGTAAACTGATACTTGGTAGCAAATCCGTTGTCATCTTAGTCAAAGAAACAACGCCAAGAATAATTACCATAATGACCGCAACTAATATAGTGTACGGTTTCTTAACACTAAACTTTGAAATCATACTGCCTCCTGATAGTTTTTTCCATTATTTTATATACATTCTTTTTGATTATGATACTTTATTTAAGTAAAGTCAATTATTTGAATTCTTAAATAACTCTAAAGTTTTATTCGATAAATCAAAAAAATAAAATTACAATACGGAAGTCCATAAAAAACCTTCCATATTGTAATTTTATTTAAAAGCAAACAAAGATTCAATCTTCTTATCTTACTCCCTTTAAAATGCCCCCGGCTCAGCTATACGACTTACTCCCACATAAATATCGGAAATTGTATACCATGTCGCAAAATCCACCGTTCCTGTTTGTGGCAAATCAAATACCTGTTGGAAGACACGGACACTTTCCGCAGTAGCCGGACCGTATACTCCATCTGCAGTTATGGTTGGAATTAGAGGATAATTTCTGGCAATACGGTTTAATTGTTCCTGCATCTGTTGTACTTTCTGTCCACTGGAACCAATGGTCAGTGTGGTTCCGGGCCAAGAAGATGGAACTCCGCTGATAGCTTCGGCGGTATTGATGTACATATCATCCCCATAATAATAATGAATAATGTCAATGGCACTATACCCCGCATCTCCCAGGGATTTGGAACCCCACTGACTTAATCCCGAACAGGTAACACGGTTGCCATCACAATAACTGGTAAGAATGGGCTGTTTGATTCCGGGACGGGATAAAAAATTATTGAAAATGCTGTCTACAAGATAGTCTATATTTTCATAAATATTCCGGTCTTTCATCCATTTCTGATCGTAGGCGGTACTGGATGTGATAGTAAAATCATAGCCGCGACCCCGATAA
>CAZSBV010000103.1:0-6968 GCA_964605105.1 uncultured Lachnospiraceae bacterium
AAATATCAATATCACACTGATAGAACTGACGATATCTTCCTCTCTGTGGTCTGTCCGCACGCCAAACCGGTCCAATCTGTAATGCTTTAAAAGGATTTGGTAAATTTGCTCCGTTATTGGAATAGAAACGCACCAACGGAACCGTTAAATCATAACGAAGTCCGCCATCTACTAAATCAGCTTCGGTCTGTGCTGTTTCCAGATTCAACTTTTCTCCTCTTTTTAAAATCTTAAAAATCAGTTTTTCGTTTTCTCCACCCTGTTTATTGCTTAAATTTGCAATGTTTTCCACACATGGAGTTTCTATTCTTGTAAAACCAAACTCAGCATAGGTTTCCTGAATTACATTAATTACATAATCACGAATCTGCATTTCATTTGGTAATATATCTTTCATACCGTTTACCGGTTTCTTACTTAATGCCATATTTTTCCTCCCTCAATTAATTAAACATAAGAATTTTACACTCTTTTTGAAAAAACTACAACTATATTTATTATTGTTTTTTAATTTTCTAAACTATTATTACAAAAAAATAACCACAGATGTATGCCGTGGTTACTCTTCTACTATCTTATATTCTAGTATCCCTCTCTAAATCCCTTATACAATTTCAACTCTACTTTTGACCCTTCTATCTTAATTTCTGCCTTATCAATCATCATACCGATTAATAAAAGCTGACTGGATTCGCCCGGATCTCCACTCCCCACTAATTCCCAGTAAATATCCTCGAGACCATCATTTTTTTCTTTATTCAGATACTTTTCCAAATAATGCAATTCTTCTTCATAATCCGGATCATAATTAGAACTAAACCAAATAAAATCCGAATTTTCATCTCTTTTAATACGCGTTTCTATTTCATCAGCTCCCAGCGAAAAAAAGAACATTGTCAATTCTTCAATGATTTTCGCTACTTTCTTTTCTTCATGTACCATAATCTCTACCAGACCTCTCTTATTTTGTTAAGTTTCCCTTCATTCGCAATAATACTACCACCGTGTATTAAACTATACTACTTCAACTTTTTCTTTGCTTTTTTATGCTCAAATTTCGCCATAAAGCTTTCGATTAACGGAACCATAATAATAGCAACCCAGCCACAACTAAACCCATTATTATACAGGTTCAATCCTCCGTACATCTGACTGGTATACATGACAATTGCAGCATGCAAAACACCGGCAACAATTCCGGCGATAGGACCAAACTGCCCGGCAATCGGTGCCAGCCCCACCCCAAATATAGCCGCAATCTGAATCCCCGGTGTGACCGGTGAATATTGTGTTACAAAACAGGATAAAAATACTCCCAATAAAACCGGTAAATAATTTTTTATATGTGCTCCGAATGCCGCATAGCCAAATGCCATAAAGACAGCCCCCTGAACCGGCCCTGACAAGTCACCACCAATCAGTAATATATAGGTTTCTCCCAGAATCCCCATAATGCCCATATTCATTAAAGTTGCTCCGGGACCATCCATAATTACAAAATCTGCAATGGCACGTCCGGGATGTCTGCCAATCTTCCATAAACCATCCAGTTTTCCATCACTGAGCCATAACCCATAAAGAAATGTTAATACAAAATACAGATACACTCCTATGGTAATTCCTGGATGAACCCCTTCCTGCCATATGAAAACAGGTTCTATTTCCAAGGAAAAAGACCGCATTAAACATACAATACCAAAGGCTAATATTCCACCGGAAAATCCCACATTGAATAAATTATACCCCATATGCATAGAAACTGTATGAGCAGACAACGGGGGAAGCATAAGACCAATTAATATGCCAATAACAATAGTTATAATCAACCTGATTTCAAAGGAAAAAGGTAACTTATACATAACTTCTGTCACCATAGGTCCCAAACAGGCTCCGAAAAGCGCTGTATAAAGATATCGTCCTATAGATGCCTTATGGCTTTTAGCATATAACAAAACCCCCATCAGTATAGGAAGTATATTTACCGGATTTTTACCCCAAAAGCCAAAGCATACATCAATGGCCAATGCAGCCATGGTGATTCCTGTGAATGGTAATTTTGCAATTCGAACTAATATAATACCAATCGTTAATACCAATGCAGCATTAAAAAATGCAGCTCCATATCCAGCCAGTTTAAAATAATCTGTGATCAATGCATCTTTCGACCATACAATAATCTTCATTCCCTGTATGATTTCATCCGGTGATGCAAACAAAAATGCTACTATATATAAGAGAATTGCTGAAGCATAGATAAACAACTTCATTTCTTTTCCTTTAATTTTTTCCTTCATAACTACCTCTATTTAACATCATAACTAAAACAGGAACCAATATGATCTGTAATACAATCCCCGGAAGCGCATTCGTGACCGCTCCTGCAAGAAACGCTGAAAAGCTAAAGCTTCCACCACTTAATCCCATACAGACAAACATCCCAATGCCCCATACAACTCGACCTATAATCATGGCAATTAACAGTGCACCATATATGTAACATTTTCCCTTTGGAAATTTATGATACAAAAATCCCGCCACTGCTCCGTATGCAGCCAGTTCAAAAGCCATACAGAATGCGGATGGAAACAACAAAGGCATACCTAATGTCACGGAGCGAAGCAATGGTGCTATCGCTCCTACCAGCATCCCCCAGAATCCACCACAAATAAAACCGCAAAGCAACACCGGAATATGCATAGGACAAAGCATATTTCCTATCTGCTGTATTTGTCCGGTAAAAAATGGTAATACATAAGCAATTGCCAAAAACATAGCCGCCAGAATCATGCTATGAATAGTCATTCGTTTTTTCACTTTAGTCACCCGAAAGTCCTTTCATTCGCTATGATGTATTATCGTTTGTTTTTTTCTTTATGTCAATGAAAATCGCCTTGACCGTTGACTACTAATGTGCGTTATAATAATAACATATCAAACATACATAAGGGGGCAATCCAATGATTTATAATACTTTTCAAGATAAAGAGTTATCCTTGTTGGGATTTGGAACTATGCGCCTTCCACTCACAGCAGATGGAAGCATCGACGAAGCTCAGGTCAAAGAAATGACACAATACGCTTTAGAACATGGTGTAAACTATTTTGATACTGCTTACCCATACCACAATGGTGAATCCGAACGCGTTATAGGACGTGTACTTAACGAATATCCACGAGACAGTTATTATCTCGCCACCAAATATCCGGGCCACCAAATCCTGTCCGATGGTTACAATCCTGCCGAAATTTTTGAAGAACAACTGCAAAAATGTGGTGTGGATTATTTTGACTTCTATCTGCTTCATAACGTATATGAAAAATCCCTTGAAACATATCTTGATCCTAAATGGGGAATCCTGGATTATTTCAAAGAACAAAAGAGACTTGGACGCATCAAGCATCTTGGTTTCAGTACTCATGCACAGACAGAATGTTTAAAAGAGTTTCTGAATCTTCATGGCAAAGATATGGAATTTTGCCAGATACAATTAAATTATCTGGACTGGACTTTACAGGATGCCAAAGCCAAATATGACCTTCTTACTGAATATAATATTCCCGTTTGGGTCATGGAACCTGTCCGCGGTGGTAAATTAGCTAAACTCAAGGATACGTATGAAGCAACATTAAAAGAACTTCGTCCCGAAGAATCCATTGCAGCCTGGGGCTTCCGTTTTCTCCAAGGACTTCCTAATGTAAAAATGGTCTTAAGCGGTATGTCCAATATGCAACAGATGCAGGATAATATAAAAACCTTCTCTGAATCCCAACAGCTCTCCGAAAAAGAACAAACAATTTTATTAAACATTGCTGAAGGAATGAAGGATTCGCTTCCTTGTACCGGCTGCCGTTATTGCTGCGAAGGATGTCCTATGGGACTTGATATTCCCATGCTTTTAAGCACCTATAATGATTTACGTTTTGCACCTTCGTTTACCACCACTATGCGTATTGAATTTATGGATGAATCTAAAAAGCCATCTGCCTGCATCGGTTGTGGAAAATGTACCCATATATGCCCTCAAAACATTAACATTCCGGAAGCGATGAAGGATTTCACAGATCGATTAAATCACCTCCCAAGCTGGGCCGAAATTTGCCGCCAGCGTGATGCTGCCGCAAAAAAATAATTAGTAACTATTCAGAGCCAGGCGAATGAATAAGAAATTTGTATTGAATGCTTGCATTCAAAAACAGATTTCTTTATTCATTCCTTTGGCGAGAAACCAATTTATTTACTCATTTCCTTCCTTTTATTTCTTCTGACCCTGTTGATGTATCTTTCAAATTCACCACTATTTAACAAATCAGTAAGCATATACTGTTCAAAGGTAGGCACCGTGCAGGAATAAAAACCAAGTTTTCTATAAAAAATATCCACCAGTTTCCTGGGAAGTACAATATATGCCACACGTATTGCCGGTGAAATGGTTTTTGTAAAAGTATTGAGATAAATCACGTTGTCATGGACTGAAAGCGAAAAAAGTGTTTCCATAGGTTTGGTAGAAACAGAAAACTCCGATTCAAAATCATCTTCTATAATATATCTTTCCCCTTTGCCGGACCAGCGGATATACTCATGACGTTTTGATGCCGAAGCCGTAACCCCACTGGGATAACTTCGATAAGGCGTGGTATGCAAAATATCCGCATTGGTAGCTGCCAGAGCTGTACTATCTATTCCATTATTGGTAAGGGGCAACAGTTCATATTTTATTTCTGAAGTCTGATAAACCTGTTCTATCTTGTTATACGAAGGATATTCAATTGCTATCGTCCTATCTCTTCCAAATAATTCTACGATTAATCCATACAAATATTCCGTTCCTGAACCAATCACAATCTGTTCAACATCCACATGGATTCCTCGGTTTCTTGCCAGATAGTTTTTTAGAGCTGTTCGAAATTCTATACATCCTGCATTGGGCGATTTTTCTAAAAGGACCTCCTCATAATTGGTCAATACTTTTCGCATAGTCTTACAAAGTATCGAATACGGGAATGTAGATTGTGTATGTTCCGCATGATACTTCGTTCCCTTTACTTCCATATTTGCAGCTGATGCAGCAAATCCATCTGCTTTCTGGAAAATGACAAAATATCCGCTTCTTTCCCTGGCTTCTGCATACCCCTCATCACATAACAGAGCATACGCATGTTCAATGGTGATCGTACTTACCCCTGTTTCTTCCGCAAGTATCCTTTTTGACGGAAGTTTATTATTATATCCAAAAGTTCCATTAATGATATCATTTCGTAAATGTTTGTACAGTTGTAAGTAAGCAGGACCCTTTCCTTTTTCAATTGTATAATTCATCTGGTCATATTCCTTTTATTAAAACTGGTTATTTTATATATCCAGAAACATTGTATAATGAGGAACATAAATTTACAACCATTTATTAATATTTCTTAAGAACATAGAATTCTTTTGAAATAATAACAATAATATAACCAGAAAGACGAGGTATAAAAATGAATTATAAACGTATATTAACAATCCAGGATATTTCTTGTGTAGGACAGTGTTCCTTAACAGTAGCATTACCAATCATCTCCGCTTGCGGTATCGAAACCAGTGTACTTCCATCCGCTGTTCTTTCCACACACACAGCAGGTTTTACCGGATTCACCTGTCGTGATCTGACAGACGATATGCCTGCTATCTGCGCTCATTGGAAAAAAGAAGGAATCACCTTTGATGGCATTTATACAGGATATCTGGGTTCTGCAAAACAGATTGAATATGTAAAAAATATCCTTGCGAATACCGCTGCTGACGGGTGTCTTGTAGTCATAGACCCTGCTATGGCTGACAATGGTAAATTATATCCGGCATTCGATGAAGCTTTCGTAGAGGAAATGAAAAAATTATGTGCTGATGCTGATTACCTGCTTCCTAACATTACAGAAGCCTGCTTCCTTACAGGTATGGAATATCGCACTGAATATGATTCAGATTATATTAACGAACTGATTGCTAAATTGTGTTCTCTTGGTGCTAAGAATGTAATTCTTACAGGTGTTTCCTATAAAGAAGGGCATACCGGCGTTATTGTTTTTGAGAACGGAGTATCTCAATATTATGAACACAAACAGATTGCCGGGGGTATTCATGGTACAGGCGATATTTATGCTTCTGCTTTTGTAGGCGCAAAACTTCGCGGAAAGACTGCTTTTGAAGCAGCCAAAATTGCGGCTGATTATGTTGTTGAATGTATTCTGGAAAGCAAAAATGACCCTGATCATACTTACGGAGCACGTTTTGAACCGGTACTTGGTAAGTTAATTGAAATGTTATAAACACAAAAACCTCTACTTCTAAAAAATCAAAGGCACTCTCATAACGGAGTGCCTTTAACTGGTTTGAATTATATAAGAGATTTAAAACATATCTCCTAAAAATAGGAATCCTCTAAAAGAGTTTTCTTTCGTTCAATCATTTCATCAATTTTTTCAATATACAGCCCCACGTCCTTCACACTGTCCACACGTTCAATTCTTCCGTCCGGGAATACACGTTTTGTAATGGTTCCGGCTCCAATAGCCACGATGGTCTGTTTCTCTTCCATAATCAGAATATTGTAGATTCCAAAGTTTCCTTCCGTAGCATAGCCGATATTTTCCAGATTACCGGACATATTTTTCTGACGGTACAGATAATAAGGTTTCATTCCCATTTCTACTGCACCCTTAGCTGCGATTTCCATGGTCTCTTCTGTATTTCTCAAAGTTTCAATGCCATGTTCTTCAATCCACTGGTTTAATTTAGAAGCACGTTTGATTGCCAGAGAATGAACCGTCAGACTATCTGGAGCAAGTTTTTTCACTTCTTCCATGGTATGGGCTACATCTTCTTTTGTTTCTCCCGGAAGTCCAAGAATCAAATCCATATTAATGTTCTGGAAACCTACCTCTTTTGCCAGTTTAAAGGCTTCTTTTACCTGTTCTACGGTATGGCGTCTTCC
>CAZSBV010000104.1:0-6893 GCA_964605105.1 uncultured Lachnospiraceae bacterium
CTATTTTTTCAGTTATTCTCCAAATGGCAGGCTATCAGAATGATATGAGCCAATCCTCAAATGATGATTTAATGAGAGAATTGCAGAAGCAAAATAAAGCATATTTAGAGAAGATTATTGAAAAACAAAACAGAATACTCAGTATCTTATCCAAAATGGATATGTCTGCTGATTAGAGCAGTATTACAGAATTAGGGGGCAGACTTTACACGGGTATTGTTTGCCCTTGACTATTATAAAGAGAGGTAATTATTATGGCAGAATTTACAAATAATGCTTTACAGTTAGTAGCAGTAGGACAAAATGTTGTGTTTAATGAAACACCGGTATGTCCTACAAAATGTATCACCCACAGAGAGGGTTCTGGAATTGTAAGACTTAAAGGTTTTACAAATCAGTGCAGAGCAAGATATTTAGTATCTTTTTCTGGCAATATTGAAATTCCTACCGGTGGCACGGTGGGAGCAATATCTTTGGCAATAGCAATTGATGGAGAACCTTTACAGAGTACGCAGATGATTGTTACTCCGGCGGCTGTACTCAACTTTTTTAATGTATCAGCTCAGGTATATGTTGATGTTCCATGCGGATGCTGCGCAACAGTATCAGTAGAGAACACATCAACACAGGCTATCAATGTCCAGAATGCTAATCTCATTATTACAAGAGAAGCATAAGGAGGTGCCATTATGGAAAAAATGAAAAAATTATGTGAAATAATTGAAAATGAACTTCATAAAATCGCAGACAAGGGTCTGACTACATCAAACATTGATACTGCATACAAACTTGTAGATATGTACAAGGATCTAAAAAATACCGACTATTGGGAAACCAAAGGAGAGTATTACGATTATGTTTTAATGGAAATGCAGGGCGGATATTCTGGAAACTATCCAATGATGGAGGATGAATACGCTATGCGCGGCCGCAAACGTGACAGAATGGGAAGATATGCGCGCGAAGATGGTATGATGCATGATAATTTGTCTTATGCAAGAGGTCGCAGAACCGGAGAACGTGGCTATTCTAACAATGACGGACGTTCTATGTATGATAAATACATGGACAGCAAACAGTCTTATCGCTCCAACAAGTCAATGGACGGTAAACAAAGATTAATGGATAGTCTGGAAGAGTACATGGATGATTTTACAGAGAAAATCAAAGAAATGCACAGGGACGCAGATACCCCGGAAGAAAGGGAAATGATTTCTAAATTCATGAGTAAATTACAGAATATTAGATAGGGCGGTTTTTACCGCCTTTTCTTTTAAAAATGTGGGTACAAAATTTCTTTCAATTACTGATACAATATTATTATGAAATCACTTTTGGATTTGTTTTTTGGTGTTTTCATGATTGGCATTTTTGAATGCCCTACATCCCTACTAGCGGAATGCTGATTAAAGGACCGTCGCAAGGTCCGGTAGGGTTTCCGGCTATAAATGCATACATAGCAAAAACTGCGAAACTGGTTGGCCAGCCAGAGTATAGAGATGGGAGCGTGCAGTTGGTTGGGAGCATCTATACACATTTATGGCCAGTGAAAGCACTGACATCCAATAAATGAAAAAACACGGAATGTAGTTTAATTTGGTAAAACGCATTACATACAGTGCATGGTGGTTCAAATCCATCCATTCTATTTGCCAGCTATGGATTAAATAGCAACTCGTTCGTGCCGGGCTGCCCTAAACGTGTACACCGATTTTGTTTTGTTATTTGGTACGATAAAAAAAAGGATGGTATGGAAATGTTTATTTTAAGCAAAGACAATCGGTCTATTATTAACATGGAACAAATAACAGTTGTTTATATAGGCTCAGACAATTGCACGATAAAAGCAGATTACCAAAATGGAAAAGGTTGCCAACTTGGAAGATATAATTCAGAAGAAGAAACGAAGATAGCTATGAGCATTATATCTGAATCTGTTGGAAAGACAGAAATTTGCATAATGCCTACAGATGAAGCGGTTAGGGCAAAAAGCAATTTAAGAGAGCAAAAAAAACATCATATCAGTGGAAAGAAAACAAAGGGGCATGGCGGTTCATGAAGCAAAATAGCATAAAGAATATCAGACAGCAATTTAAGGATAATGGAGTATTTTACACTCCCCTTGCCCTTGCTGAAAAATTAAAAAGCTATGTTGATATTGAACCTAAAAGCGTGTATGACCCCACTTGCGGAAGTGGGAATTTATTGAGCGTTTTTCCTGAAAATGTAGAAAAATATGGTCAAGAATTAGATGAAGAGCAACTATCCTTGATTGATTTGCCGAATTTCAAAGGATATGCAGGAAATACATTAAAAAGTGATATGTTTTCAGATATAAAATTTGATTGCATTGTTGCCAATCCACCTTTTTCTGTAAAGTGGGAGCCGGATGCTTTAAAAGATGATATAAGGTTTGTGAATTGTCCGGATTTACCACCACCATCAAAAGCTGATTGGGCTTTTATGTTACATATCTTGTACCATCTGTCAGATAATGGGGTTGCTGTTGTTCTTGAATTTCCGGGCATACTTTACAGAGGACGAAAAGAGGGAATTGTTAGACAATGGTTTGTTGAAAATAATTATATTGACAGAGTGGTAAATATTCCGGGAAATACCTTTGAGGACACATCAATAGCAACATGCGTAGTTGTATTAAAGAAAAACAAAAGAACTACAGACATTACCTTTGAGGGCGGAGAAAAAACGCAAATTGTATCTCAGAAAGAAGTTGCCGAAAATGGATATTGCTTATCTGTAAGTAATTATATACAAGAAGATGTAACAAAAGAGGAAGTAAACCCGATAGAACTTGAATTACATGCAAGAAAAGCATTTTTGCAAAAATTAGAAAACGAATTGAAATTTGAAAAAACAGTTTGCGAAATGGAGGGTATAAGCATACAGCCATTTATTAAAGCCATTGAAAATATTTTGAAAAAATATAAATCAAAGAAAGAAAATATAGACTTAAATCAACTTTCATTATTTGAATAACGTGTACACAAAATTATATTTCATCAATGATAAAATCATATTGTGGATGAATTTCATTCTTTCATTCCCGTGTACTAGTCTTAGTTTGACATTTTGTACACCTCCTTTTCCCACTAGCGAAATGCTGCTAAGGCGCGTCACAAGTGCCAGTGGGATGCGGTTGGGTAGCACCCAAATAGAGTGGCGTGAACAGAGATACCCCACTTGAATTAAAAAAATGCTTGCATGGGTTTTCTTATGTGGAGTTAGTAAGATATGTAATGACGTACCGTAAACCGTTCCCATGCAAGAAACTGCACATGGATATTTAGCTCAGTTGGTAGAGCGTCTGACTGTTAATCAGATTGTCATAGGTTCGATTCCTATAATATCCGCTACCTTGACAGAGGTTATATCTGTCTAAATCCATTACTGTTGACGGACAGTTAAAAGAAAGCGTTTAGGAGGATATTTTATGCAGAACATTATTGAAATTCTTAAATCTAATGGTATTGAAGTGCCAGAGGATAAAGTGGCAACTATCAACAAAGCAGTTTCAGAGAATTACAAAACAATTTCAGAAGTAGAAAAGAAAATTTCTAAATTGGAAACAGAACGTGATTCCTGGAAAGAACGAGCCGAAACAGCCGAAACGACATTGAAAGGCTTTGACGGGAAAAGTTTGGAAGAAATTTCCAAAGAGCGTGATGACTGGAAGAAGAAAGCCGAAGATGCTGAAAAAGAGTATTCAGCAAAAGAAGCGGAAAGAGAAAAGCAGGAACTTTTAAAAGAAGCTTTTGCTGATATCGAATTTACTTCCAATGCAGCTAAAAACGCTATTATGTCACAGATTTCAGAAAGTGTTACAGTAAAAAATGGTAAGTTGATCGGCTTTAATGACTTGCTGGAAGATGCAAAGAAAAATGATGCATCTGCTTTTGTTGACAAGGAGCAGCAGGGACTTGACAACAAAAAAGCAAGATTTACCACTTCGATGAATAATCAGAATAAAGGAGGTAAATCAGGTAAACAGATACTTTCAGGAATGACCCTTGATGAAAGAATTAAATTAAAGAAAAATGACCCAGAGGGTTATAAAGCATTACTTGGATAATTAAAAACAAAACGGACAACACATAGCGAGTGTTGCCCCTAACCCAAATCCCTTTTAAAAATTATGGGTAGAAAGGATATTTTTATGCCTAGAACTGGTACTTTTGGCGGCTTCGATTTTGATTCGGAAGTATTCGCAGGTTATATGGCTGAACAGCCTACATGGAGCAATGCAATTATTGCTTCTGGAATTTTGCAGGAAGATGCAACAATTATGGATTTAATCGGTAATAAAGGAAATGTTGCCGTATTGCCATTTTACAAAGCTTTGAACATTGATGATTATGCACCTTACAACAATGATGGTATGACAGACAATGTACCAAAAGAAGTCGAAGGCGGCAAACAGGTTTCTATGCTTATTCAGAGAATGATGGCATGGAAAGCAAAAGATTTTACAAAAGAACTTACCGGTGCAGATCCTATTCAGCACATTGGCAACAGCGTAAACAATTACTATCAGCAGGTATGGCAGGCTGAATTAATGAATATTGTGAATGCAGTTATGAAATTAGATGCTATGCAGGGACATGTCATGGATATTGCGTCAACTACAGGCACAGTAGAAGATGCAAACAAAATTAGTGAAACAACAATGATCTATGCACAGCAGAAAGCCCTTGGTGATGCTGCAAATGGATTTGGTATTGCTATTATGCATTCTCTTATTCTTGCAAGATATAAAGCTTTAGGTCTTGTTGAGTATGCTAAATACAATAATGAAAACGGATTAACTCAGGAAATCACACTTCCTACAATTAACGGTCTTATTGTTGTGCAGGATGACAGAGGAACTGTTGATACATCCGGCGATATTCCTAAATATATTACAACTATTGTCGGCAGAGGTGCTATTTTAACGGCAAATAAAACCAACTATGAAGAACCTTATTATACAGATTATGATCCTGAGTCTAGCGCAGGTGTTGAAAAACTGTATACAAAACAGGGAAAAGTTCTTCATCCAAATGGTTTTAGTCTTGAAGTGCAGAATATTGCAGGAGAATCACCTACAACCGCAGAACTTGGCGAAGCGGATAACTGGGAACTTTCATTTAATGAAAAGAATGTTAAAATCGGTCAAATCATCTCCAATGGCTAGGAGGTAACCGAATGAGATTTGCATTAGAAAATGGATTGCCCTACCTTATTTCAAATGGTAGGGCGTACCCGGTAGAAATTAAAGGCAGCAATGTTAGATACAATAAAGATGCTTCCATTATGACAGATTTAAAAGGAATTTATACATTAGAAGAAATTCATGCTAAATGTGGTAAAGAAGTTTCCAGTATCAAAAAAAGGAGAACCAAAGCAGCGGAGGGAATATAAATGGCATACATTGACTATGAATATTACTCTTCCATCTATGGTCAAGAAGCAATCCCGGAGGAAGATTTTAACCGTCTTCTCTGGGATGCTGAAAGGGAAATTAACAAGGCTACAAGCGGTGTTGATAATGTAAGAAAATTAAAAGTAGCATTTCCGACGGATGAAGAAGATGCGGAAACAGTGAAAAGATGTATTTGCGCTTTGGTGGAATTTCTAAACCAGATTGAAACAGCAGAGAGAAACGCAGGATCTTTATCACAATATACCGAGACTGAGGACGGAAGTCTTAAAGGCAAGGTTATTTCTTCTGTATCGGCAGGAAATGAAAGCATAACTTACGCAGTAGGCAAATCGTCAGATACAACAATTAGCAAGGCGACTAAGAGCGTAGAAGACAAAGCAAATGAAATTTATTTATTTATTGCAAGTAGATTGGACGGGATTCCGGATGCAAACGGAGTGAATTTATTGCTTACCGGAAAATATCCGTATCGTGTGGAGGAGTAAATGAAAGACTTTACAGTAAATATTTTAGGAACCGATTACGAGTTCAAATATGTGGAACTGAAAGATGAAGATATTGACGGAGATTGCGATAACACATCCAAAGTTATACGTGTGAGAAAAGATAATGAAAATCAACTTGGTAACATGAAGGAACTGCAGAAAAGAGTTTTGCGTCATGAGATTATTCATGCTTTTCTTTTTGAAAGCGGTCTTGGAGGTAACTGGCATCATCCAATGCCATTCGGACACGATGAAACTGCAATTGACTGGTTAGCAATTATGTCACCTAAGATATTTAAAGTCTTTCAAGAATTAGACATTTTATAGGAGGTTTTGTAATGCTGAATTACAATTTTAAAGACTGGCTGAAAGCCGCAGGAATGAGAGCAATTAAAACAGTCGCACAGACCGCAGTAGCCACGATTGGAACAGCGGCGGCCATGGGCGAGGTTGACTGGGTGATGGTAGCAAGTGCATCCGTTTTAGCAGGTGCTGTTTCGCTTCTTACAAGTGTAGCAGGATTGCCGGAATTAGATAAATAACGAATGAAAGGGGGATGCCGTATGTACAACGATACTGTCACAGTCTTTAACAGATACGTGGATAGCTTGAAAAATACAATATGGTATCCTCATGTGATTTCCGGGGTAAATCTTATTATTGATAAGGCTGCCATTGTTTCCAAATACGGGGCAGAAAGTAATGACAATGCTATTTTGAATGTAAAATACCATTTTGCCGATGGTGGCATTATGGTAGGGGATAAAACATACCTTTCACCAAAAGAATGGGAAAATCAGACAAATGACAAACTTTCAGAAAGCATTACGTTTTCAAATGAAGGTACGCAGTTTGATTTCTTTATGCTTGGTGATTATGGAAGCGAAGAAGCCATTTATGACGAAAAAGAATCTTTTTTCAGCGATATGCAGAAAAAATATGATTATGTATTTGCTATTACTTCTGTA
>CAZSBV010000105.1:0-6880 GCA_964605105.1 uncultured Lachnospiraceae bacterium
GTGTTGCCTTACTCGGCACATCATAAACTATTTATAGTATAGACCACTTTTCTTCTCAAGGCAAGTTAAACATCAAAATAAGCATCAAACAATCTTTTCGCAATCGGTACGGCATAATCTCCGCCGGAGCCAATGCTTTCTACTATAATAGTTACAGAAATTTCCGGATCTTCTGCCGGTGCAAAACCTGTAAACCATGCATGGGAATCTTCTTTTACCTTATTATACTCTGCGGAGCCTGTCTTTCCGGCTGCTGTATATTCCAGCCCCTTTAATTTGGTTGCTGTTCCCTGCTCCACAACCGAAGTCATAAGCATAGTCAAGGTATCCGCTTCCTGCTCTGTCATCACTGCCTTATATGCCTGTGGTTTAAATTCTTTTACCAATTCACCTTCCGCAGTTTCGACCTTTTTCAAAAGCATCGGCTTCATATATGTTCCACCGTTTGCAATCGCATTAGTAATCAAATGCAGATGTAACGGTGTCATCTGTACACTACCCTGACCGAACGATATCTGAATCATATCTTCCGCTGAAACACTTTTGTCCACTGTCAGTTTACTCTGGTTATAATTAAAGTCAACCGGAAGGCTCTGGTTAAATCCTAAATCCATAATCGTATCATGATATATATTTCTATCTAACGCAATCCCCATATTTGCAAAAGAGCAGTTACATGACTTTGCAAAAGATTTCACCAGATCCACGCTATTATGAACGGTTCCATGATAGCATCCTATTTTGCTGTCACCATACTTAAAAGAACCGGTACAATTGTAAAAATAGTCCTGATAATTCCCATTATTTTCTCTCAGATACGCTAAAGACGTTACAATTTTAAATGTAGAACCCGGTGGATATATTCCCTGCGTAGCACGATTCAATAATACCGAACTTTCTTCATCTTCTAAATAATCGTCCCAATCCTCCACAATAGTACATGGATTAAAATCCGGTTTTGAAACCATGGCTAAAATCTCACCCGTTTTCACATTGCTGACGATAATTGCTCCTTTAGAAACTCCCAAAGATTTACTGGCAATCTGTTGTAAATCTGTTCTTAAAGAAGTATAGACATTATCTCCCGGATTTTTCACTCCGGCAACTTCATTGTCAATTTTTGCATCCAATGAAATATTAGAATTAATCAAATATGGATTTGCCATTGCTTCAATTCCAGTCTTTCCTTTTGTAGAAAAACCAACTACATGAGCAAACAGATTCTCATATGGATAATTACGGTATTCATTTCCGCTTTCAAAAACAACAGTTTCTGCCAGTTTTTCCATATCCGCCGAATATATAGTTCCTCTATAATTTTTTGCAGTTAATAATTTCTGTCTGGAATTATAACTGCTGTTGATCATCTCGTCACCTTCCGTATATACAAAATGGGCATAGTATCCCATCATTGCTAAAAATAAAAGAGAAAAGAAAATTCCAGTAAACCAGAGGTCCCGATTCCTTTTTTTCTTACCATTTTCCAATTTTTTACCATTCTTCGAAGTCTTCGTCTTCTTCAACATCTCTAAGCTTAACTCCTGCTCTCTTTCTACCTAATTTTTCTTGTTTTCTCATAGCAGCTTTTTCTGCTTTCAATCTTGCCTTTTCCAGTTCCTTTTCTTCTGTAAACCGAAGCATATACAAACCTTGCATAATGGCAAAAACAATCAGTGATGTAAGAACACTGCTTCCACCATAACTTACCAATGGTAATGTGACTCCTGTTAATGGAATAAATTTTATTCCACCGCCAACAGTTAAAAAAATCTGGAAAATATACATAACAGCAAGTCCACTGGCAACCAGACGATAAAAAATATCATCTAAATCCATAGCAATTTTCAAAAATGCCAAAAAGCAATTTAAACAAAGCAGAATCAGACACAAAGCAAAAATGCCTCCTAATTCTTCCGCTACTGCGGAAAACATAAAGTCAGATTCCACATAGGGGATATCCGATGGTGTCCCTTGATACAATCCCATGCCAAACCATTTTCCGCTTCCTATAGCAAACAATGACTGTGACATCTGATATCCTTCATTATCAATAACAGAAAATGGATCTAAAAATGCCTGTACACGCACTCTAACATGGGAAAATAGATTATACCCCACGACCGCAGCCCCACCTCCACATAGAAATCCTGCAATCAAATACAAATAATTGTGACTGGCAATCAACAACATGAACAAGTATCCCATGAAAAAGATAATAGCACTTCCCAAATCTTTAGATGCTACTAAAATCAAAACATGAAGTGCCGCTAAAACAGCCGATATAACCGCTTCTTTCAACGTTGCCGCCTTGTATAGTAACGACGCTATAAAAAACACAAAAATAATTTTTACAAATTCTGATGGCTGTAAGGTAATTCCTGCAATTGTATAGCTGATTTTTGAACCATGAGTAACCTGTCCCAGAATCAAAACCACACCCAATGCCAAAATGCCTACAATACCATATAACCATTTCAAATGCTTAATAAATCTTAATTTATGTACAAAAAATGGAATGATCAAAGCCACCACCAGCCCAACAACTACGATAAAAAATTGTTTCATCGCCTTATCATAATCCAATCTTGTCAACATAATAAATCCAATGCTTAATAGTAAACACATATTATTGACTATCAAACGATTACATTTCGGATAGATCATCTGATATAACACAATGGTCGAAAATAGTGCAATCTGTAAAAAAGCATAGAAAAATAAATATTCTATTTGTCCTGTTTGCAAGCACATGGAAAGATATGCCAGAAATTGAATTGCAAACATATAAACATCCTGCCTTACAAAGACACCTGTTTTTTCATCATCTCTTTTTTTTCCTAATGCCAAAAACGCTTCCAGAGTATAAATCCCCATTAACAACGCTATGGCGTATTTGGAAAACTCTACAATATAATATTGCATACTATTTATAATGCTCCTTTTTTATAATGACCAGTAGTATAGTCTTTCAGGAAAGAAAAGTCTGTATTTCCCATTGTCATATATTCTGTATACGCTTCCAGAACCTGTCTCATTTCATTTTCAGACTCTGTGGTAAAATCAAGGCGAATTCCTTTCCCTTTTAACTTCCCAATCTGTTCCAGATATTGATGCAGAGAATTAGGTACAGAATTATAAATTACGTTGTAACAATAATTACAATTAGTTTGTACGTTGAACTTTGTCTGATAGCGGTCTGTAATACTATCTTCAAAAGAAACTCCGGCATTACGGCAGGCTCCTTTTGTTTTTCTAATACAATTAGCCGTTACCATCATCGGTATTTTACCATAACACAAATATTCTGCATTTTCATTCTGTAATTGTTTCCATTCATGAATGTTACATTCTACAGGCATCAGGAACGTCTGGGCTTTATCCTTCCAGAAATTCAACACCTCCTGATTCCATATGTATACATGATAGTTCAATGCAATCTGACCCATGTAATTATGATATTTTAAGAAACCATAAGTTTCCAGATTGGAAATCAACATTCCTTTTGCAAAATCTTTGGAAATATCCATCAACTTTTCCAACTTAGGATAATCTTTATCTCTAAGCACTTCGCTGGTCTTAATCCAGATTTCTTTTGCTCCGGCTGTATCCTTCAATTCCTGTAAAAATGATGCTTTTGCATTCAGTAATAAATCTCCTGATACATAAATTCGTCCTACACATGAATTTTTCAATGCAACTTTACACTGATTCAAGCTAGAAACTAAAATATGAAGCCGTTTATTATCATTGACCATTCCAGTTCCATTGACTATTTTATTCTTATCACATATTCCTGCAGCATTCAACTTAGTATTTCTGCATTCAAGTTCCGATGTCTTTTCTTTAAAATCGTTTTCTATAAACTTTATACTCTCCGAACTTCTGCTCTGTTCCAAACTTTTTTTCCGAACAGCCTCTACACTCTGCTTCAACTGCTGTTCCAGTTCTTCAAACGCCTGTCTCCTTAATTCATTCAGAGCTTTCAAAGGAATAAAAATATCCTCATCCATATCCATCTCCAAAAAGGAGAACACAAAATCTGTGTTTCCAGTCTTATTTAACTGTTTTTCAACATCTTCTCTTCCTACAGGACGTTTCTGAGCAGAATCCACCACGTTACCTTCACAGTAGACCACTTGATCTCTAAACATAAGCTGTAATGACGCAGGTTGTCCTTTTTTCAAAGTAACAAAACCGGAAACCTCCGCCTTTAATGGTTGTTTTACATACTTCTCATAAATGGCTGAAGCAAAATCTTCATCAATTCCGCTATAGCTGGGCTTATGAATAGTAACCATTTCTTTACCGTTATGACGTTTATAATATCCATCCTGAATATCGGTTCTGATATAGAGAGATTTTAAAGCTTCCCAGTCTTCCTTTTCAACTTTAATGTTCTGCAAATTGTTCTTATAACACAAATCAATATATTTACGATAAATAGCAGTTACTCCCGCCACATATTCCGGACGTTTCATTCGTCCTTCAATCTTAAAGGAATCAATACCGGCTCTGATTAACTCCGGAACCAGTTCAATAGAACACATATCTTTCAGACTTAGTGGGTATTCTTCCTTTTTTGCTTTATCATTCTCTTTATCCGATAAGTTCACCTGATATGGAAGTCGACAGCTCTGAGCACATTTGCCCCTATTTCCGCTTCTTCCACCTAAAAAGGAACTGAAAAAGCACTGTCCGGAATAACTGTAACACATGGCACCATGAATAAAGGTCTCTATTTCTAGCCCTTCCTTCTTCAAAAGTTCCATTTCTTTTAGCGATAACTCTCTGGCCGGAACTACACGCACTGCTCCTTGTTCTTTTAACATCCTAACAGAATAAGGTCCGGTTACCGCCATCTGTGTACTGATGTGAAGCTCCAATAGCGGAAACGTTCTCTTCAGGAAAGACAACAATCCTAAATCCTGAACAATGACTCCATCCAGACCAGCATTATAAAAAGGTGTCAGAAATTCCTCTACCTCATCCAGTTCCGACTGTTTCATTAGTGTATTCAAAGTTAAATATACTTTTCTATCAAATAAATGAGCATAATAAATAGCCCTGCATAAAGTCTCTTCATCAAAGTTTTCCGCAAAAGCTCTTGCTCCATATTTTACTCCACCTAAATAAACCGCATCTGCTCCGGCATGAATAGCTCCTAAAAAGCTTTCATAGCTACCAGCCGGTGCCAGTAATTCTACTTTATTCAAGAATGAATTCCCCTTTTCTTTCAATCATTAAATTCTAAAAACATGTTTCAACTAAACGTTACTCATATATTTACATAAAGGAGCTGTCTGTTGACAGCTCCCCCAATATGTCACCTATTTATCTTTCAGTCCTGCTTCTAAACGAATTACTTTCTTCTCTGAATCATGCAATTCCTTCTGAGCATTCTTTAAGTTTTTCTCTGTACTTTCCAACTTAATCTGAGTAGCAATTAACTGATGCTTTAGATCATACAACTCTTTTTCTTTGGTTTCAATTTCATCTTCTAAAGCATGAATCTGTTTTTTGGCTTTAAAATAATCGTCAGCAATATTCAACTGCATAAGGATATTCTGCATATCCAAAGGCTGTCTGCGGAAACTGTCTACCTTACCGTATTCTGCCAACTTATTATTAATATAAGATGCTACTTTCTGCAGATACTCTTCACTTTCGTATCCACAAAGAGTCAGTACTTTACCACCAATGATTACTTCTGCATCTGTTTTTGCTGCCATAATTGTTACTCCCTATATATAACGATTTATCTTATGCTATGTTTTCAGACCATACACTACTTACAACTATTCAGAACACCCATTCGCAAAATCGCTTCTTCGAAGCTCATTTTTTTGCTCATGTGTGTTTCTCGTCATATAAATTTTCAAAAATATGTTCATTTATGCAAGCATAATTCACATATTTATTGAAAATTTGCATGCCTCTGAATAGTTATCATTATATAGAAATTACAATTACATTTCAAGTCCTAAATGCTTATAAGCATAGTCAGTTACAACTCTTCCCCTAGGAGTTCTATTAATAAATCCATTCTTAATCAAATAGGGTTCATACACATCTTCAATCGTCCCGGAATCTTCCCCAATAGCTGCCGCTAAAGTATCTAATCCTACCGGTCCACCCGAAAATTTCTCTATCATGGTCATAAGAATATTTCTATCAATATGATCCAGTCCCATTTTGTCTACATCTAACAAGTCCAAAGCAATATTGGCTACCTCTTCCGTAATCATTCCATCATATTTTACCTGGGCAAAATCTCTTACTCTTTTTAAAATACGATTGGCAAGACGAGGGGTACCACGGCTCCTTCTGGCAAGCTCCAATGCGCCCTTTTCATCAATTTCGACATTCAGAATTCGTGCAGAATGCTGAATAATCAATTTTAACTCTTCTACTGAATAAAATTCCAATCGATGAATTACACCAAAGCGGTCTCTTAAAGGGGCTGTCAGCATTCCAGCTCTTGTAGTTGCTCCGACCAGCGTGAACTTCGGCAGATCTAATCGGATACTTCTGGCTGTTGCTCCCTTTCCGATCATAATGTCTATGGCATAATCCTCCATAGCCGGATAAAGAACTTCTTCCACTTGTCTGTTCAGTCGATGAATTTCATCTACGAACAACAAATCTCCCTCTTGAAGATTATTTAAAATTGCAGCCATTTCTCCCGGTTTTTCAATGGCAGGTCCACTGGTCACTTTTAAGTTTACTCCCATTTCATTAGCAATAATTCCGGCAAGTGTGGTTTTGCCTAATCCCGGAGGACCATAAAACAAGACATGATCCAAAGCATCCTGTCTTTGTTTTGCCGCTTCAATATATATTTTTAAAATCTCTTTTGCTTTTTCCTGACCAATATAATCTT
>CAZSBV010000106.1:0-2021 GCA_964605105.1 uncultured Lachnospiraceae bacterium
AAAAGCCCGAAAATAAAGGAAAAACGTCGACACTACGGGAGATAATGATACATGATTAAAGTACTTTTCATCTGCCACGGCAACATCTGCCGTTCCACCATGGCAGAATCCGTATTTACATACATGGTCAAAGAAAAACACTTAGACCACTTATTTGATATTAATTCCGCGGCTACCAGTCGCGAAGAAATCGGCAACAGCCCTCATTATGGCACAGTCCGTAAATTACAACAAATGAGCATTCCTGTAATTCCGCACAGGGCAGTACAGATGACCAAGGCAGACTATGATTACTATGATTTGCTGATTGGTATGGATACAGCCAATATTCGAAATATGAATCGTATTGTAGGCAGCGATTCTAAGGGCAAGATTTATAAGCTGCTTTCCTTTGCCGGTTCAGGAAGGGATATTGCAGATCCTTGGTACACAGGAAACTTTGACGAAACCTATGAAGATATTGTTGAGGGATGTGAAGGGCTTTTGCAGTTTTTGAAGCAAGAAGGATATTATTAGACGAATATCTAACACTAATAAAGAAATGATTATCTGGAGTAGTGTGAAGTAAAAGGAGACTAGCATGATGAAACATGAAATCTACCTGGCAGGCGGATGCTTCTGGGGAGTAGAAAAATATATTTCAAATATCAAAGGTGTTCTGTCTACTACAGTAGGCTATGCCAATGGGGATACCGAGCATCCAACCTATGAGCAGGTACGTTATGAAAACAGCGGACATGCAGAGACTGTAAAGGTAGTATTTGATGCAGACCAGTTGTCACTGGAAGTGTTGTTGAAACTTTTTTATCGTATTATTGATCCTATTTCTGTGGATCAGCAGGGAGAAGATATAGGGCATCAGTATCGTACAGGAATCTATTATACAGATGCTTCAGACGAAGCAGTTATCGCCCGGTCTTTGGAACAATTGGCATCTAAGTATGATGCTCCACTTGCGATTGAGGCTTGCCCGCTTCGGCATTTTTATGATGCAGAAGAGTACCATCAAGATTACTTGGATAAAAATCCGACAGGTTATTGCCATGTGCCGCTTGCAGAAATTCTGTGGGTTAAGAACATTGACCCTATGGCGGATAACTGGGAATAGCAAAATGGCATAATAGGATAAGGTTTGAAAAACAAGTATACTGTTAAGGTCAGAAAAAGTCAGTAAAGGTAAACAAAACTATGCTATACACCATCCCCGATTACTACAAATCTTTTCAATGCATCGCAGATAAATGTGAAGATACCTGTTGTGCAGGCTGGCAGATTGTCATTGATAAGAAAACTTTAAAGAAATATAAGAAAATAAAAGGTGATTTCCGAAAAAGAATGTTGTGTTCTGTAAATTGGTTCCAAGGAACTTTTAAGCAGGACAAAGATAAGCGTTGCGCCTTTTTAAATGAAAGAAATCTTTGTGATTTGTATTTAAGCCAAGGCGAAGAAGGCTTTTGCAAGACTTGTAGGGAATATCCACGTCATACAGAAGAATTTGAAGGTGTCAGAGAAATTACTCTTTCCATATCCTGTCCGGAAGTGGCTAGGATTTTGATGAACAGCATGGAACCGGTAGAATTCTTAAGTTATGAAAGAGAAGGCGACGAAGAATTCGAAGACTTTGATCCCTTTCTTTTTTCTATTTTAGAAGATGCAAGAAAAGAAATGATTTCCATCCTGCAAAACCGTAACCTTACCATAGAAGAAAGAGTTTTACTGGTTTTGGGAATGGCTCATGATATGCAAGGACGTATGAACCGTCAGGAAATGTTTGCGTGCTCCGAAGTCTTTGACAAATATATTACCGAAAGAGCCGTAGATTATGTAAAAGCATATGCTCAAAAAACAGAAACGAAACAAAAAGTAATTAATCTTGCTCACATCATGTTCCAACATTTATACGAACTGGAACTTTTAAGAGAAGAGTGGGGAATTTTATTAAAAGAAACAGAGGATTTATTATATCAGGATAAGGAAAAATATTGCAAAGATAAGGCGGAATTCATTAACTTTCTGAAACT
>CAZSBV010000106.1:2121-6769 GCA_964605105.1 uncultured Lachnospiraceae bacterium
TTCACCTATTTCCCGGGAGCTGTCTATGACGGCGAAATTTATGCCAAAGTGCAGCTGGCAGTGTATTGTGTCTGGATGATTTGGGAAATCTGGATGGCTAGATGGCTGAAAAATGAAAAAAACTTGGACTTAGAAGAAATGACAGAACTTGTCTACCGTTTCTCCAGAGAAGTAGAACATTCTGATTTAAATCTTAAAACTATAGAAAAAATCATGAGCAAGAAATGGTTTTTGGTATAGTGTGATAGCGATATTAGATATTTACAAATAGTGCAAATGATATATGAAAATAAAGAAAGCTGAAGGTGAAATCTTTAAAAGATGTCCTTCAGCTTTTAATATTATATTTAATAGCGATTCTATTCAAAATCCCTCGTAATATTATTCAGCCATTTCCCGCTTTTATAATGTTTGAAAACCCACGGCCATTTGACGAACTCATCCGTACAAAGCAGTACATATACCACCATTGGCGGGAGTTTTAATACAAAGGCAGAGATAAATCCTAACGGTACAGCATATAACCACATATCAATAAAGTCGCAGATCATTCCAAATTTACTGTCTCCGCCGGCACGGAAAATTCCGGTAATCATAGTACCGTTTACGGCACTTCCCATAATGTAAAAGCAGTTAATATAAAGCATGGTTTTAAGATATCCCATGGCGATATCGGATAGAGCAGCTAACTGTAAGATCAAAGGAGTAATTGCAAAAATAATAAATCCACCTACAACTCCTGTTGCTACCATCAATACCATGGCACGTTTGGAGTCGGCTTTTGCCTCATCCATTTTGCCGGCACCAATGTCTTTTCCAATATAGATACCGGAAGAACCGGCAACCGCATAACAGAATACAGTACCAAAATTCCTTACTACGGAAACTACGGAGTTAGCGGCCACAACATCGGAACTTAAGTGACCCATAATAGCAGTGTACATGGAAAAAGCCACACTCCAGACTAAGGAATTAATAAGTGCAGGGAGGGATAAACGTACAAAATCCTGCAATAATATTGTGTTTTTTTCAAAGATGGCTCCGAGCCGAAGTTTAATTCCATTGGAATAATGGGAAATAATCAGGCATACCACAAATTGTGCGATTCGGGAAAAAGTGGTAGCAATAGCCACACCTATGACACCTAGTTTTGGAGCACCGAAGAATCCATAGATAAAGACTGCATTCAGGCAAATATTCAAAAGCAACGTAAAAATATTGACACAAGTACAGGTTTTTACACGCTCAATACTACGGAGTGTATAGAAATATGTTTCTGAAATCCCCCAGAACAGGTGGCTGATACCTACAATACGAAGGTAGGAAGCCCCCAGATGTATTAATTCCATGTCGTTGGTATATATTTTCATCATTAATTCCGGCATAAAAATAGAAGGAATTGCAAAAATAAGTGTAGCAATTAAGGAAAAACGAAGTCCGATTCCCTGCACTTTTTCAATACTTCGCAGGTCCTGTTTTCCCCAGTATTGGGCACAGAGCATGGCGACACCGGAGCCAAGCCCCAAAAAAATATTTTGTAAAATATTAGAATACTGCGTTGCCAGAGAAACCGCAGAAATTGCATTTTGTCCAACGGAGTTTAACATAAGTACGTCTGCGGAGCTGACAGCAGCATTAAATAAATTTTGTATTACCATAGGTATGGTCAGGCCGATAATGTAGGAATAAGCCTGACGTTCTTTTTCATCTTTCCAGATTTGTGTTAGATTCATCGCTGTTCTCCTATTTATGGTATATAAAAAATTATAGTATGTTGTTAAAATCACAAATTTTTAAGGAAAAAGTTATATTTGTAACAATATTTCTTTAATTTTATATTGTAAAATTCAAAAATTAAACCAAACTAAAGATTAGCATAAATCATAAAAAAAGTAATTGGTGCAATTTACATAATTGAAGTACAAATCATAGAGTTTCATATACAAAATTTCTGAATGTAAATGGAAATGTTTGATTTAAATAATGCATATTGAAATAGCATTTTTTTGTAGGTAGAATATTAAGAGATTGAACTATTCCGAAAGATAAGAATAAAAAGATATAAAAATGGGCTAAACTGTGTTAGAATATGTATCGAAAAGAAGCTGTTATGACACAGTTTTTTATTGGAGGAAACAAATGAAAGTTTTATTTACCATTATTGTATGTAAAGTATTAAGAATTATAGGAAAATTAGTAGGAAAGGGCAGCAGTCTTCCGGGGAAAATTGCTTTAAAGATTTGTCCTGATATCTTAGAGAGAGTATCTTTGCCGAAATATATTATTGCAGTTACCGGAAGTAATGGAAAGACTTCCACGGTAGAAATGATTGCCCATATTTTGATGGCAAATGGAAAGAAAGTGGCTTGGAATAAGGAAGGATCCAATCAGATTGAAGGGGTAACTACATTAGTATTAAATAGCAGTACTTTGACCGGAAAAGTCAAAGCGGATATTCTGTTGATTGAAAGTGATGAAAGATTTGCCAGATATACCTTCCGCTATATTAAACCAACTCATTATGTCATTACCAATCTTTATCGTGATCAGCTTACCAGAAACGGTCATCCGGAATGGGTATACAATGCGTTGCTTGACAGTATTCATCCGGAAACTCAGTTGATTTTAAACGCAGACGATCCGCTGGTTTCCTGTTTCGGTTACGGAAAAGAAAATGTTATCTGGTTTGGGGCAGGGGACTTGAGTACGGATACCACAGAATTTGACGGCGTTTACCACGACGGTCAGTATTGCCCGAATTGTAAGAAACCGATGATATACAGTAAATATCATTACAATCATATCGGACATTATGAATGTCCAAGCTGTGGACATAAGAGAAATGAAACTGCTTTTACGGTAACAAGCGCGGATTTGGAAGCAGGCGTGGCAGTCATCAATGAAAAATATGAGATTAAACTGGCACTGAAATCTCTTTACAACATTTACAATATTTTAGCAGCATTTACTGTAGCATCTTTAGCCGGAATCGAAGGAAAAGATATTGTTCCTCACATCAATAATTATGTATTGAAAAATGGTAGAGTAGTAACTTTTTCTATGGGAAAAAGAAAAGGAACGCTGCTTACTTCCAAACATGAAAATAGTATTTCTTACAATCAGTCATTACGTATTGCAGCTTCAGATAAGGAAGGTTGTGATGTAGTAATTATTGTTGACGCTGTCAGTCGAAAATATTTTACCAGCGATGTGTCATGGCTTTGGGACATTGATTTCCATTTGCTTGGAAGTGAAAATGTAAAGCAGATTGTTTTAGCGGGAACCTACAGTAACGATTTGGCGGTACGTTTCTCATATACCGATATTGCAGAAGATAAGATTAAGATTCTGGGAACTGTAGAAGAAGCTGTAAATTACTTAAATAATGAGCGCAAAGAAAAAATCTATGTAATAACTTGTTTTTCGGATAAAGATAAATTTTTAACTAAAGTAAATGTAGATTAATTTGGTCAGGAATAATTTAAAACTATGATTTTTTTAGAAATATAGAACTCAAATGGAAGGGAGTACAGGGATGCAGTTTACCTAATGCATCTGGTAATAAACATGAAAATTTTACATTTATATCATGATCTTATGAATCTTTATGGCGAATATGCCAATGTGGCTGCTTTGAAACGTATGTTGGAAAAAAATAATGTGCCCTGTGAAGTAGACAAATTATCTGTAGGGGACAAGTTACAGCTTATGGATTACGATTTTATTTACATTGGTTCCGGTACAGAAAGCAACCAGAAATATATTCTGGAGCATTTACGCGCTTATAAGGAAGAGTTGAAAGCATATATAGAAGCAGGAAAAGTACTGTTGATGACCGGAAATTCTTTTGAGATTTTAGGAAAAAAATTGAAAGAGGCCAAAGGAAAAGAATATGAAGGTCTGGGATTCTTTGATTTTTCTGTAATAGAGCAGGAAAGAGTAAGAAATACCTCAGATGCTATTTTTACCATGGAAGGACAGGAAAAACCATTGGTAGGTTTCATTAACAAATGCAGTATCATCAGTGGAATCGAAACGCCGTTATTTCAGGTAAAAATGGGGCTTGGAAATGAGACAAAAGGAACCACAGAGGGAATTCATTATAAGAATTTCTTCGGAACCCATCTGACAGGGCCTATTTTGATTAAAAATCCATATTTTTTAATAAGTTTGGCTGAAATTTTGTGCGGGAAAGAAATGGATGGCGAATACCTGACTTACGAAAAAGCAGGCTATGAGATTACTTTAAGGGAGTTGACAAATCTTCTTTCACGTGTATAATGGTATACAATTGCATAGGGCCAATTGAAGATTGCAGGAAAGTGGCATTTGCCCACCGACGGAATAATACTCTCAGGTATTTCTTGTTTTAGAAATGGGATAACATTCTAAAGCAGAAATGGGACTGTAATTGGATGGCGCGCTGGAGAATCTCGAAAAACGAGTGCCGAAGGTGAAAGTGGGAAACTGCGAATCTCTCAGGCAAAAGGACAGCGTTGATATTTACAAAAGAGCAAAAAGATAGTTGAAGTTTAAATGAGCAATGTTACCGAAGTGTCAGTTATGGGTAACATAGTAGAGCTTTTTCTTTTTGTATTGTTAAAATAGAAACGAAGGTTCAAAGAGATTTTCTTTGGACTTTTTTTAT
>CAZSBV010000107.1:0-6768 GCA_964605105.1 uncultured Lachnospiraceae bacterium
ATACCAGAAAACTTATGAATGCAATTAAACGCGGTGATGTTGTATATGATTTCGTAGAAGTTATGTCCTGTCCTGGCGGTTGTGTAAATGGTGGCGGACAGCCAATCCACGATGGTGAAGATTTTGTAGATGCAAGAACTGATGTATTATATGGATTAGATAAGGTAAATAACTTAAGATTTTCTCATGAAAATCCTGCAGTTTTAGAATGTTATAATTCTTACCTTGGAAAACCATTATCTCATACTTCACATCATTTGTTACATACAGATCATGAAGGATGGAATATGCCAAGATAAAAAGGAAGGAACTCGCGAAAGCGGGTTCCTTATATTTTAGAAAAAAATCCTTCAATTGAAGCATTCAAAGTATCGGAAAGATACAAAGAGATTCTGTCTTGATCAAAATTATTTTTATGTTTTATCGTATCAAGGATAAACAAAGAGGCTACTTTTATCATCATTTCAGCAAGAAAGCATTTATAATCAGAATCTAATTTTTTTTGGTGTCGATGTTCTAGTTGAGAAATAGTTTGTATGCTTATTGGATAGAGCTTTTTATTTAAAAATTTCATCAAAATGTCACAACCATAAAGGTCATCAGCACAATTATACAGATAAGTATTATTTTCTAAAAAATCTGAAGATATTTTAAATATTTTATCAAAATCATCTAGAGGATTTAGCAGATTGGTAGTGTCAATTAAAGGATCTATTTCTTGTTCCAGATGCCATTCCAATAATTCATAAATATCTGCAAAATGATAATAAAAAGTTTTTCTATTAATTTGACAGATTTTGACAATTTCACTGATGGAAATTTTGGAAAGTGATTTCTTCTTCATAAGTGAAATTAAAGTATTTGCCAACATCTTTTTCGTATTTTGTGAGGTGACTTCGTATTTCATATCTGCCTCCGATTAAAATTTCTTCAACAAATTTCTGATTTTGTCCATAAAGTACTCAAAATGAAAAAATTGTCCGTTTGATTTTAGGTTGAAATAATTATAATAAAATATGTTGAAAAAAGCAAATGAGATAGCATGAATTGGTCAAGGAAAATAGAATGCTGTCAGACAGAGAAGGAGTAAAAAAATGAGTAAGGATATGGAAAAGGTAACAGAATCAATGGAAAAATCAACAAACACCGTATTTAATACATTTGTTGATCGTATTGTTGACAGAGTTGATCAGATGGAAGAAACTGCTGAAAAAGGAAAAGGAACTGTTGAAAAAATGGTACAGATTACTGCTGACGCAGTAGGGGCTGTAATCGATGCAGCGGCTGATCATGTTGCCGGAATAGTTAATGGGGAAGGCATTGATTTACAGAAAGAAAAAGAGCGTACAAAAGGTACTGTTGAAATATTAGTTCAAAAGACAGGAGAATACATTGATACAGTAGCAGAAGCTGTAAGTGATGGTATTGCACAGGCAGAAGAACATATCGAAAAAGACATTGAAGCTACAAAAGATGTGAATAAAGAATTAAAAGAAAATCTTGATAGTTTAAAAGAAAACTAAAGAGTTAATGAATAATCCATATTATAAAAATAAAATTGCCCCAATAAGTCGTAAGATTTGTTGGAGCAATTTTTTGTTTGCCAAAAAGGTAAATGTACACAAAAATGCTAAAATAAGGAAAAACATACAAAAAAATTGTTAAATAATGGAAATAAATATCAAAAATGTTGAAAAAATAATCTCTATACGGCATAATACAAATAGATATTTTAAGGAAGTTAGGAAAAGGCATTGTGATTTTGAGAAATGTAACTAAGATTACTCCTGATGGAAAACGCGAAAATGTGGACAGTGCCATAATTACTGAGTTTTCCATTATTTTGTATGTAAATAATAAGAAATGGATGAGCATGGTCTGTACACCTTCTTGGGTGAAAGAATTAGCAGTAGGAAGATTAGTGACAGAAGGAGTAATTTCCAGCATAGATGATATTGAAAATATTTCAGTAAATGAAGATGGGGACAGCGTTTACGTTGAGTTGGCGAAGGTTGTTGATAATGCTTCCAGGAAATACGAAGTTTTATCAGAGGTTTCTTACGAATTTGACTGGATATTCCAGATGATTCAAAGTTTCACTAAGGAAGGGGAACTTCATAAGAAGACAAAAGCAGCACATAGTTGTATTTTGGGACGATGTGGAGAAGTGTTGTTTCAATGTGAAGATATAGGAAGGCACAATGCCATGGATAAAGTGATTGGATATATGTGTTTAAATAAAATAGAACCGAAAGAATGTATGTTGTTTACTTCAGGGCGTGTGCCAACGGAGATGGCTTGGAAGGCTATTGCGGCAGGAATACCGGTGCTGATTTCGAAAGCAGTACCTACAGACCGTGCGTTGGAAATGGCGAGACGATATAATTTGAAACTGATTTGTAAGGCATGGCCGGATAGTTTTGAGATTTTTAATTAAAAGTTTCGTTAGATAAGAATTTCTGAAATTTTTAGTTTAATTGATAGGTGTGTATATGATAGAAGTAGAAGAAGGTATTTGGCTTTTTGAAAAAGAAGTAGTACCGAAGACAAAAACAATGTTTGTTCCTTTGGAGGAAGCGATAGGCAAGGTGCTTGCAGAAGATGTGAGGGCTACGTTTTCGGTGCCACATTTTCCGAAATCAGCCATGGATGGTTATGCAGTACATCATTTAGATGTGGAGACAGCATCGAAAGAACAGCCGGTGAGACTGAAAGTTGTTTGTGAAATCTGTGCCGGTGATTATAGGGATATAGAATATGAAACGGGAACTGCGATTCGCGTGATGACTGGCGGGTATATACCAGCAGGGTATACAGCGGTGGTCAAGCAGGAAGATACCGATTATGGTGAGGATGAGGTACTTATCTATAAGAATGTAAAGGAATATCAGAATTACTGCAAAGTTGGAGAAGATCTTCAGGAAGGGACCAGAGTTTTAGAAAAAGGAACATTCTTAACATTCGTTCATATCGGATTGCTTGCCAGCCTTGGAATTGAGCAAATAGAAATAATAGAACCGGTAAAGGTAGCTGTTATATCCACAGGTTCAGAACTTTTAAAGATAGGAGAAAAGCTCTGTCCAGGGAAAATATACAACAGCATTTCCCACATGCTTACTGCATCCGTAAAGAAAGCAGGATTTACTGTAGTAAGTTCTGAGATTTGTCAGGATGAAGAAGAACAAATAAAAGAAGTAATTAAAAGAGCAGCGGCTATAGCGGATGTGGTCATTACCACCGGAGGGGTATCGGTAGGAAAAAAAGATTTGCTGCCGAAAGTGTTGGAAGAACTTGGGGCAAAAGTGTTGTTTCATGGAGCTAATATTCAGCCGGGAACACCTACTATGGGAAGCGTGTTGAATGGAACCGCAATTCTTAGTCTATCAGGAAATCCCTATGCGGCTATGGCAAATTTTGAATTGTATTTTTGGAAGATTGCATGCAAGTTGATGAACTGTGATGCATGGTTTCCTAAGATAGAGAAGGTAACATTAGAATGTGAATACAAAAAAGTGAACCGATTACGCAGACTTGTCAGGGCATATGCCGATCATGGACAGGTGTGGATACCTACAGAGGTTCATTCCTCCTCTGTGATCAGTACATTGATTCAGTGTAACTGTTTTATAGATATAGAGGCAGGAAGGAGCTTACAACCAGGGGAGTTAGTTACGGTAAGATATTTTTAAATTCGCATGAATCCGGATGTACACCGGAAAGCAAGGAGGTTATATGTACTCAAAAACAATTATTCACAAAAATGAAATGAACGAAAAAACTACCAAGTTTTTGGACAAGTTTGTTAAACGTGTAATGGCGACTCCGCCGGGAGTTTGTCCGATTTCCGTACAGCTTTCATTTTTACAGGACGCAAGAAACCAGACCTGTGGTAAGTGTGTGCCTTGTAGAGATGGTTTGGAACAGGTAGAAAACATGATGAGACAGATTCTGGATGGCAAGGCTGATATGCAGGTATTTAATGATATGGTCGCTCTTGCACAGATGATTGAGGATACTGCAGACTGTGCTATTGGATATGAAGCAGCCAATATTGTTCTTAGAAGTGTGGAAACTTTTAAAGATGAATATATGAGTCATATTAAGGAACATAAATGTCAGGCAGGAATTGGTCAGTCCGTTCCATGTATTTCTTATTGTCCGGCGCATGTTGATATTCCGGGGTATATTGCACTTATTGGGGAACATCGTTATGCAGATTCTATTAATCTGATTCGTCGTGATAATCCATTCCCAACAGCCTGTGCGTTTATCTGTGAGCATCCGTGTGAAGAAAAATGTCGTCGAGACTTAATTGACAGCCCTGTTAATATAAGAGGACTTAAGAAATTTGCCGTTGACCAGATTGCTGCAGATCAGGTAAAAGTTCCGGAATGTAATGTTTCTACAGGAAAGAAGGTGGCTATCGTAGGTGGTGGACCATCCGGACTAACAACCGCTTATTATCTCTCACTGATGGGACATAAAGTAGTAGTGTTTGAAGAAAGAGAAGCACTTGGTGGAATGTTGCGTTATGGTATTCCAAACTACAGACTTCCAAAGGATCGTCTGGATCAGGATATCAATGCAATCCTTTCTACAGGAAATATTGAAGTACGTTTAAATACAGCTGTAACGAAAGATGTTACTATGGCTGAACTTATAGAAGAATATGATGCAATTTACATTGCTATTGGTGCTCAGGTTGGTAAAACGGTAAGGGTAGAAGGTGTAAATGCCAATGGTGTGTATTCTGCAGTAGATATGTTAGGTGATATTGGAAGAGGAAATATCCCGGATTATACAGGTAAACGTGTAGTAGTAGTTGGAGGCGGTAACGTTGCTATGGATGCTGCCCGTTCTGCAATTCGTTGTAATGCGGCAGAAGTAACCGTAGTTTACCGTAGAAGACAGGTGGATATGACAGCACTTCCTACAGAAATTCAGGGAGCAATTGAAGAAGGCGTTGAACTTCTTACTTTAAATGCTCCTGTCAGAATTCATGAGGATGAAAATGGAAACGTATGTGGATTTGTATGTCAGCCACAGATCATCAGTGTATATGATAAACAGGGAAAACCTTCCGCAACTAAGGCAAATAAACCTGAGTGGGAAGTTCCTTGTGACATTGTACTTATGGCGATTGGTCAGGATATTGTTTCTGCTCCGTTCGAAGAATATGATGTTCATCCGCGTCGTAGAAACTTTGAAACAGAAGATACAACAAAATTAAAGAGTTACGATAAGATATTTGCGGGTGGTGACTGTGTATTTGGTCCTGCAACTGTAATTAAAGCCATTGGCGCAGGAAAAGTAGCTGCCATTAACATTGATGAATATTTAGGATACCATCATAAATATCTGGAAGATATTCAGGTTCCGGAACCAAAGGAAAACAACAGAACTCATTATGGCAGAGTGCATATGACAGACCGTTCTGCCAGAGAAAGAAAACATAATTTTGAACCAATTGAAAATGGTATGTCCTATGATGAAGCAATGCAGGAATGTGGAAAATGTCTGCGTTGTGATCATTTTGGATGCAGCGTAGTGAAAGGAGGAAGAATCTAATGGTAAATATTTGTATTGATGGTAAGCAGTTAGAAATAAATGAAAGTTTGACAATATTAGAGGCTGCCGAACAGGCAGATATCAGGATTCCTACTTTGTGCTATTTAAAAGATGTAAATGAAATCGGCGCATGTAAAATGTGTGTCGTTGAAGTAGAAGGAAAAGAGCAATTAGTTACTTCCTGTAATACAAAAGTAAAAGACGGAATGGTAGTACATACCATGTCAGACAGGGTTGTGTATTCCAGAAAGCAGATCTTAAATATGCTTCTGGCAAACCATGAAGTAAGATGTTTCTCCTGTTCTAAATCCGGAGACTGCCGCTTACAGGATTTGTCTAACGAATATGACATTACAGAATCTATTTACAAAGGAACAGCAGCAAAATATGAAGCGAAGAAGGAAAACCCATTCCTGGCTTATTATCCGGAACTTTGCGTCAATTGTCAGAGATGTGTAAGTACCTGTAATAAAGTAACCGGAAATGGTACTCTTCACAATGGTAAGATTGGTACAAGAACTTTAATCGAAGCACCATTTGGACCGGACTGGAAAGAAACTACATGTGAATCCTGCGGCAACTGTGCAAGTGTGTGTCCTACCGGTGCACTGGTGGTCAAGAACCGTAAGAAATATCAGGGTAAGAGAGTAGAAAAAGTATTGACTACATGTCCACACTGTGCTACAGGCTGTCAGTATTACCTGATTGTCAAAGATAATCAGATTGTAGATGTAGAACCAGCCAATGGTCCATCTAACAAGAATTTATTATGTGTAAAAGGCAGATTTGGTTCCTTTAACTTTGTACATCACCCGGAACGCTTGAAATATCCATTGATCAAAAATAGAGAAACCGGTGAATTTGAAAGGGCAACCTGGGATGAAGCATTAGATTTAGTTGCTTCTAAGTTCAAAGAAATTAAGAAACAGTATGGTTCTGATGCGTTAGCCGGATTTGCCTGCTCACGTTCTCCGAATGAAGACTGCTATATGCTTCAGAAGATGGTTCGTTGTGCATTCGGAACTAATAACGTAGACAACTGTGCTCGTGTTTGTCACTCCGCAACTGTAGCCGGTCTGGCTATGACTTTAGGTAGTGGTGCTATGACCAACCCTATTTCTGACATTACCAATGATGTAGATGCAATTATGTTGATTGGTTCCAATCCGGAAGAAGCACATCCGGTAATTGGTATGCAGA
>CAZSBV010000108.1:0-6739 GCA_964605105.1 uncultured Lachnospiraceae bacterium
AGTCAATTGTTTTTCCATCAAGTTCTAAAATTTTGTTATCCCAGTCAATTTCTACGAATTCAACTTCAACACCAAGTTTTTCAGCAAAACCTTTTGCCATATCTGCGTCAAATCCAATCCATTCACCATTTTCATCTTTGTAATCCATTGGAGCAAAGTCCGTAATACCTACTACTAATACTCCTTTTTCTTTTACATAAGCAAGATCACTTTCCGCTTCTTCTGCTTCTACAGTTTCTTCTACTGCAGGTGCGTCTGTGGCTGCTTCTTCTTTTGCTCCACATCCTACAACAGTTGCTGCAAGCATACAGCCTGTTAATAATAATGCCATAAGTTTTTTCATAACAAATCTCCTCCCAGCACTTTAGTTTTTTCTCGCTCTACCACGGTAAAGTGCTAACATCATTAAAGATATCATAGCTCTCACGGAAAGTCAAGACTCTTTTCTATTTGTATTTCGCTTTTCAGCTCTTCTAAAGTAGGTACATCCAAACTATATGTGACCATCTCCAATGTCTTATAAAAAATCTCCGCATGTGCAGAAATATCTTTCCCCATCATGAATGCCTGATAAAATTTTACCGCTGTTTCCTGAATTTCCAGCAATATCTGTTCTTTCAAAACCCTATATTGTTCTTCTTCTTCATTCCATAATTCCAAATCATATTCCGAAGTGTTCCCACACGGAGATGCACAACTGCTGCAATTGGGGGCTATGGTATGTTTTTCCTGTCTTACCTTTTCTAACTTTTTCGTTAACATCTCCTCCCCAAAACTTTGGGTATGAACAGCAACCAATCCTTCGATTATAATTCGGTCTGTGTTCTCTGTTTTGGGATTATTTGAGCAAGTCTTTGCCAGCCCAATTAATGCTCCTGACAACTCTTTGCGAAGCTTCTTATATTCCATATCTATATCTCCTGCTTACACCTTATTTTTCAAAATACTTTCGAAGCGGCAAACCATCCCGAAATTCAAAAATACTTTCCAGAACAATCGTTATTTTTCCAATGAGCCATCCATTCAATAGTGCACATATAATCGTTCCCCATTTAATACCTTCAAAATGTCCAAACCCAAAAAACAGAAATGATAACAGGATACTAATAATGCAGCTCGTACAGTCATAAATTGTTTTACATTTGGTAATTGGTACATTTAATTTCATTGCTATTTCTTTTACAAAAAGTTCATATGCTTCCGGTGAGATGTATGTATGGAATAAAAAAGAAACGCCTGTAGTACACAACACCAGACCTACCACATAACATACCACTCGAGCTAAAATCGAGCTATCCGTTATCCATGCCACCATGACTATAGCTCCATCCAAAATGAGACCATAAATGACTGCTGTTACAAACGAAAACAAATAAGAACGATTCATTTTTCGCAATATTAATGCAAGCAAAATAATCAAAATTGCCTGTATCATGTATTCTCCCATGCCAAAGCTAAAAAAGGGGATTGTTTCAGAAAGCTTCAAGTGTAAGATATATGCCGGGGCTACGATCATGGACATTCCAAAATCTGCCCGTTCCATAAATGCAGTTCCCAATGCTAAAATAATAATTCCAACTACATATGCCATTTCCGTAAAAAAAATCTTTTTCGTTTTCATCTCTCTTATTATCCAATCATTCAATTAATTTAAGGCTGCTTTAATCCGCAGCCTTATTCAGCCAATCCATGGCTGTTTTTGCATAGATTGCCGCACCTACACACAAAACATCTTCATTAAACTCAATCTTTGGATTATGTTGTCCAAGGCGTTTTTCCGGTGCTTTGGGAGCTGCCCCCAACATATAATAAGCACTTGGTACCCGATCCGTGATTTCTGCAAAATCTTCTGATCCCATTCCATGTGCCCCATACGCCACATGTGCTCCGGGAAGCAATGATTTTATACTTTCTTCTACCTGTGCAGTTACCGTATCATCTGTAATTACACTGGGACAGGAACTTAAAACTTCATAGTCCGCCTGACAACGATAAGTCATAGCTACCCCTTCCGCTACTTCTTGGATTCGTTTTACCAGTCTCTCTCTCACCTCTTTTTTAAAAGTTCGAAGAGACCCCTGAAGAACCGCCCGTTCCGGAATCGCATTGAACACATCTCCGGCTGCCAACTGCCCTATGGTAAGTACAGCTTCTTCTGTTCCTCCCACTTCTCTGGCAATCAGTGACTGAAGCGCAAGATATACCTGAACGGCTGCATTGATTGGATCCACACAGATCTCCGGCATGGAACCATGACCTCCATGACCTGTAAGAGTGATCTTAAATCCATCTACCGATGACATTGCTTCTTTCCCCGTCATCATCACCCCTGTTGGTATCATAGCAATCACATGCATAGCCAACGCTGCTTCAACATGAGGATTCTCTAACACACCTGCTTCTACCGCTGCCCTGGCACCTTGGAAAACTTCCTCTCCGGACTGGAATAATAATTTTACAGTTCCTTTCAACTCATTTTCCCGTGCCTTCAATAATTTTGCGGCTCCTAATAAAATCGTTCCATGCATGTCATGTCCACATCCGTGCATACACCCGTTTGTTGATTTAAAGGGTATTTCTGCTTCTTCCACAACAGGAAGTGCATCCACGTCACTACGGAGAAGAAAACATTTTTCTCCGGAACCAATCGTTGCCTCAATACAGGAAATGTCCTCATACACTTTATATGCGATTCCCATCTCTTCTAATCTATCTTTTATGAAAGCCATAGTCTTGGGAAGATGGATTCCTATCTCCGGAATCTGATGAAGCGCTCTTCTCCACTCTACCAACTGACTTTGTAAACTTTCTGCTTCTTTCATTAATTTATGTTCCATTATAAATGCTCCTTTTTATCAACTATAATCATCTATTTCTACATATCATTCCCAATCTCTGGTTCTATACCTTTAAGTAAAACCGAAATTTCTAGCAATAACCAATCGCCAATCCTAACAATAGTAACACGCTTGTCAATCCAATATTTACGAGCTGGAATTTCACACTCCATTTTGCCCAGTCTCCATAGCTTACATCAGCGAGTCCCAGCGAAATAAGTAATACCGGATTCGTGGGATAAAACACATTTGAAAAACCATCCCCAAATGCAAAAGCCATAATACAGAGCTGTGCTGAAATATCAAAGGCCGCCGCTGTCGGCACAATCAGGGGTATCAGCAGAAAAGCTTTCGCCGAACCGGACGGAATAAAGAAATTCATGATCAGTACCAATGCATAGATAAATAAAATCACACTCCATCTTGGAAGCCCTGCCGCCATTGCTATTGCTCCCTGCAGAATGACATCCAAAATATTTCCTTCCATCAAAGTATATCGGATAGAATTTGCCATCAATATTAAAAGAACTCCCGGTAATACACTGATCACACCATTCGCAAAGGTAACCACCAGCTTTTTCAATTTACTGTCTAAATAATACTCTGATTTTGCTTTTTTATTAGTTTCTGCATTTTCACTAAATGATATGCTTTCCAACGGTTTTTCTATCTTCTTTACATGCATGAATAAAAACATAAGTAAAAGTACATAAATTAACACAAAACTCACTGCACGCATCCAAAGCCCCGAAAACATTGGTAATCCAGCCAGTTCCTGTGCTACACCAATAGTAAACGGATTACATACTCCGGCTGCAAATCCACAGCCTGCTGCCAGAATGCTCATGCCAAGTCCGGTCAATGCATCCCATCCAAAACGGATTGCCAAAGCAACTACCACAGGAACTAATGGTACACATTCCTCGAAAGTACCTGCTACCGAACCCAGCAGCATAAAAAACAACGGGACCACTGCCAAAATGACTCTTCTGCTTTTTCCAAATTTTTCGGTAACTTTATCCAGCAGGAATCTTAACACACCAAATTTATCAAGGCTGTTAAATGCCCCTCCCAGCACCACTAACAAAGCAATAATCGCAATAAGTGAACCATTGTCCTCGCCAAACAATACTAAAATCGGTGAAAGTGCCCATTTCCAAAATGGAATACCTCCTCCCGGAATGATAAATGTCAAAATATAAGTCAGCACCATCATAATGAAGATCACAATAATCGCTGTGATAAACGAATTCACACTTGCTCCAAATGCTGTTTTTTTCTTTTTTTCTGCCATAACTACACTCTTTCTCTTTCATCTCTCAAAATATTTTTATAGATTTTATCACATGTGTCTACATTTTCAAAGAATAAAATCTCATTTTATGATAATCCCCTGTCAAATAGTGTTTCTTGGTGATTCCCGGAGTATTCTGTAGGATGGCGGGTAACAAAAAGCTCCGACAAATTCATCGGAGCTTTTTAGCATTCAGAAACAACTATGTAATTTATTTTTTACTTAATGCAATCTTTTTCATTTCTTCCAAATCCGCAATCAGAACTTTGGAATACGCTTCTGCTTCCTTACAGGATTTTGCAGCCTCTGTATAATTTTCTGCCATCAATGCCTTCAACACATGATTTCCATAATCATGAAGCTTCTTATGTTTGTCGGCAATCGTCTGCCAAATTTTATTAATTTCCGGTGTCTTCGGTGTCATAGAGTAATAGAAATGACCGAAACCACATTTTTTGGAATTCAACTGTATTGGTAATACTTCTTTTTCTTCAACCATTTTTTCAAGATTTTTCAGCCATGCTTTATGGGCTGCAATTGCAGTATCCATATATTTTGCAAATTCATCATATTCCATTCTGAAAAATGCATCATCTGTCATATCACCCAACTGTTTTGTAGCTTCTCCAAGTACTTCCTCAATCGTTACTACCGGTTTGGTAGCAGCTTTTAATTTTTCGCTGGTTGAACGCAGAGACTGTGTATTTTCTTCCAGATTACCGCACTGTTCTTTAATACTTACTGCCTGTGCTTCCATTTCTACCATGGAACTGCTGATTTCTTCACTTACAGATGCAAGAGAACTGATAGACTCATTAATTTTAGAAACATGCTGCTGATTTTCATGATTAATAACCCATACATGACCTATTTTTTCAGTTACAGTATCCAATGCTTCAATCGTACTGGTAACACTTTTAGCACTCTTCTGTGAAGCCCCTTTAATACGGTCCACAAAATCTCCCATATTAGCTGTCAATTTCTGTGTCTCTTCTGCCAGTTGACGGATTTCTTCTGCTACAACCGCAAAACCACGTCCTGCTTCCCCTGCTCTGGCCGCTTCAATGGAAGCATTTAATGCCAATAAATTAGTCTGAGCTGAAATCGAATTAATTCCGGCTATAACTTCATTCATATGACTGATAATGTCCAGTAATACACTCATATCCTTCTGCATTTCCTTAGACTCATCAATTGTTTTTACAGAAAGATCCTTAATTATGGATAATTCATTCTGACCTGCTTCTATCTTTTTATAAACTTCATCTGTATCTTCTGCGGCGCGTATAATCGTATTTGTCAATTCCTCATGCTGTCCGTTTACCTGTTCGGCAACAGTCGAGCAATCTTCTGCGGAAGAACGGATAATTTCTGTTTCTTTTGCTACATCTTCTGAAATTTCACGCACCTCATCCGTTACATAATTTAATGTCAAGTCCAGAGAACTGATCTGCATCACAGCCTGAATATCTTTGCTCATAACATTCTCAAACTGCTTTCTGCCTTTTAACAATCTTTTATAAATATCCCCCAGTTTTGGATTTTTAGAGTAATCCGCATCTTTCAATTCTGCTACAGCACTTATAAGTTGTGTATTTTTCCCGAAGTTCATGATATCCTCCCCTAAATTTTTATTTAACACTATTGTCTCGTTAAAATAAGCTTTTGTCAACCTATTCTTAATACTTCACCTATTTTCCTACTTTTGTTCCAATAGATATCCAAAGATATGCAGTCCCAATTTTAATACATTATGTCGCAAAAGATTATTCTTTACAATAACATAATCATCTGCAATTATTTTTTCCACCATGGCTTTTGTTTCTTTTCTATCCAATTCTACAGGATCTTTCTGCTCCAAAGATTCGTATCGTTTTGCCATTTCTTCATCAATTTTTCCGTTGTTGGCAACTACTGCATTAATCTTACGTTTTCCAAGATACTGATTTAACAATCTGACATGGTCCGAAACCTTAAAATCCTCTGTTTCTCCCGGCTGAGTCACCATATTGCAGACATACATGATTTTTCCTTTGCTATTATCGATGGCCTCTATAATTTCCTCGCAGATCAGGTTGGGAATAATACTGGTGAAAACACTTCCCATGCTTAAAATAATCAGGTCTGCCTCTTTAATTGCCTTTACCGCTTCCTTGGTAGGCTGTGGTTTTTCTTTATAGAAAACCCGTTTTACCGTATTTTTATACTGAGTAATGTGATGCTCACCTTCTATAATGGTTCCATCTCCCATTTCTCCCATCAATACTACATTTTCTTCTGTTAACGGAACTACTTTTCCCTTTAGATTAAAAATCTTACTTAAGGCTTCAATTCCTTCTGATAAATTTCCGGTAATTTCAGTAGATGCGGTCAAGAGCAGATTTCCTACCGTATGACCATCCAAGTCACTCTTAGTACGAAAACGATAATTAAATAATTCCATTACCAAAGGTTCTGTTTCTGATAACGCTACCAGTACTCTTCGGATATCCCCAACAGCCGGAATATTAAATTCCTCTCTTAAGACCCCGGTACTGTTTCCATCATCACAAACGGAGACAATCGCTGTCAGATCAATTGGAAATTCCTTTAATCCACGAAGTAATGT
>CAZSBV010000109.1:0-6657 GCA_964605105.1 uncultured Lachnospiraceae bacterium
ACCATTTATGTCTGGAACCATGAGTTCCGTTTATTTTGTTATAACAGCACATCACCGTATCCGGCTTGCCCTCTTTCACCGCTGTTTCAAAACCACTTAAGTAAATTTCTCTCATGGTTCTGTCATCCACAATACTGTCAGAGGAAAAACGCTTATATTCCTGATTGTTCATGGCAAAATGCTTCAGGCTGGTGCCAATTCCGGTGCTCTGTGCTCCCTGAATAAAAGCTGCTGCCAATTTACCTGTTAAGTACGGATCTTCTGAAAAATATTCAAAGTTTCTTCCACATAAAGGATTTCTTTTAATATTGGCTCCCGGTCCCAAAACCACGCTAACCTTATTTGCCTTTGCCTCCATGGCAATGGCTTTCCCCATCTGTTTCAACAACTTCTCATCAAAACTGCAGGCAGATAACACTGCCGTTGGAAAACTGGTTGCAGGAATGGAATCATTGATTCCAAGCATATCTACTTCTTCCGGCTGCTTTCGAAGTCCGTGAGGTCCGTCAGCTACCATAATGGATTCAATTTCATACTGTGGCATCTCTTTGGTATGCCAGAAATCCTTGCCGCTTCCCAGAGCAACTTTATCTTCCAGTGTCATTTGTTTTATTGTTTTTTCAATATTCATATGTACTTATGTATAACCGTTTTCCCCAACAAGATTATACTTTCCTCCGTTTTTTGCATTCTCTTAAACCACAAAACACTTTAACGTTTCTTAAACTTTTCTTCCTCTTTATTTTAATGGATATTTTTGTTTAAAATATTTAATCAATGGCTGTGCCGTTACTTCTCTTCCACAAACTTCCATAATGGTATCTTTCGGCAAACGGGTACTTCCATATTTATGAATCTTTTCATTTAACCATTTGGTAATTTCCAAAATACGCCCCTCTGCCAAAATGGTATCAATATCTCCCAATTCTTTTTCCACCTGTTCTCTTAACATTCCATCATAAACATTTCCTAACAGATAAGACGGAAAATATCCGAAGGAACCACTGGACCAATGCACATCCTGTAAAATACCTTCTGCATCGTTCTTTGGTGTAATCCCTAAATATTCCTGCATCTTTTTGTTCCATAATGCAGGCAATTCATTGACATCTACGTTATCCCTGAAAATTGCTTTTTCCATTTCATAGCGTAAAATAACATGAATTCCATAGGTAAGCTCATCCGCTTCTGTTCGGATGAAACTATTTTCCACACGATTGATTTCTTTATAAAATTCATCCAAACTAATTTCTTTAAACTGTGGTAATATATCCCCCAATTTGTCATAAATCGGAATCCAGAAATTCTTATTTCTTCCTAACATATTTTCATAGAAACGGGACTGGCTTTCGTGAATTCCCATATAGCAACAGCTTCCTGCCACAGTTCCATTAAATTCAGGATTGACATTCTGCTCAAAAATAGCATGTCCGCCTTCATGAATGGCTGAGAAAATAGAACTAATCGGATTATTTTCATAATAATGATTGGTCACACGAACATCGTTAGATGAAAAGTTCAAGGTAAAGGGATGTTCTGTTCTTCCAACAGCGCCTTTATCCCAGGAAAAACCAATGTAATCCAGTAACATTTTCTGAATCTTTTCCTGAGCATCCACATCGAAACTACAGTTGAATTTTGGATTTTCAGGCATTTCCATAGCAGTCACCTGTGCAATCAATGGTACCAATTCTTCTTTTAATTCTCCAAAAATTCTATCAATGGTAGCCGAATCCATTCCCTCTTCGTACTGATTCAATAACGCATCGTAAATTTCTTTTTCCGGTTCCTGATACGCTGTAATTTCTTTTGTCAATTCAATGATTTCTTTTAATTTAGGGGCAAAAATGGAGTAATCACTTTTGTTCTTTGCTTCTTCCCAGAAGTGCTCTGCTTCCGACTGTGCTCTCACATATTTTTCAAAAACATCGGTTGGAATCCGCTTGTCCTTATCAAAATCTGCTTTCATTTTCTTAACGATAAACTTCCACATATCATCTAGATTTTCATATTCTTCCGGCACCATCAGTTCATCCAAAAGATTTCCCAATTCCTCTGCCACAGACATCTGAAACTGTTCCGTAGAAAAATATGCTACTGCGTCTACATGTTTTTCCAATCCACCCTTGGGCATCCCGGTACGCATATCCCACTGAAGCAGTGTAACCACATGATTATAGCGGTTCATTTTTTCTAAATATTTCTGTAATTCTTCCTGTTTTTGACTCATTTGTTTTCCTCCTGTTGACCCATTATCCTTCTTAAAACTCTACCATATTTCTGTACTTTTCTCTACCCTTTGTACCCCAGCCTCTGGTAAAAATAAATTAGCGCTCCTACTGTTTTTCCAAGTGCCAGACACAACATAACGATACCTACGCCTTTTCCCAAACTAACTCTTCTGGTAAAAATAGGTATGGTATTCAACATTTCTGCAATGGCAATAGCGAAACACCCCACGAACATGCCGGCAAAAATCCCAAACACTGCCAGAATCAGATTTCCCCACACATCCCAACCCGGAACAGACATGCATGCCGCTTGTCCTATGATTTTCGTAAAAAAATCCGGATATACAGAAAAGAGGCAGCCCAAGATCGTTCCCGCCACAATACTGTTTTCATACAGTACAATTTTAGTCGCGGTGTGAGTCTTATCTGCAAATCTGGGCACCAATCCAACAGTCACAAAGACGGTAAATACCCCACCGGAAGACAATAACCCAAATCCTAAAAAAGCAAAAATCGTAATCCAATACTTAATTGACATCTATCGTCTTCTCCTCTCTGTTTGCCAGTTCCACAAGAGATTTATTCACATCATCTTCATAGGTTCGCATTTCCACGGTAACCGGAGATGGGTCCGGTGTTAATTTGCGTTTTCCTATATGATTATAGAAAATAATGATTCCCAGAGACAATCCCACAGAATAAGCCGCTTCCAAGGCAGTGAACCCATCACTTTTCATTCCCGTCACCATGGTATATATCTCCTCAAATAAATTAGTGATATTGATATCATTATGGTAGGACATAATCGTATACATAGTCCCAAAGAAACACAATGCAGAAACCAGTGTAATCTTTAAATAATCCATCCATCCGGATTTAGACTTTCCCGTAATCTGTTCTACAATACTCTCCGTTTCTCCTACAATATCAATGGTATAGGTTGGGTATTCTTTGTGTATCAACTCTATGACCTTTAACACCCCTATGACACATCTGTTTTGATCTGACTTTTGAAAACGATACACTTGTATCGTCTTTACTTTATTGACCACAGTGGTCTCTTCACAGTATATCTTTCCTAAATCGCCAATTCTTACTATATCTCCCCGTAGTTTTATTTTCGCATTCATTTTTAGATAAATTGTTTTATCCGACATAGGCACTCCTTACTCCAGGTTCTTTCGCATTCCCTGCAAAATTTTTTTCTCGGTCCTGGAGACCTGAACCTGACTTATCCCTAATATTCTTGCCACTTGTACCTGTGTCATATTCTCAAAATATCGCATTTTTATTAAATTTCTTTCTGAATCTCCCAATCCTTCCAGTAACTGCTCCAAAAGCATATGATTCAATACCTCTTCTTTTTCCATATCTTCTACAGCACCGGAAAAAGTCACTTTTTTCTCCCTGCCACTGGCAGCCTCCACTCCCAGGCTTGTCCCATTTCCTCCGGCAACTACCTGATCTACCAGATAAATCTCACTTCCATCAGACTGATATACCGACTTATAGATGGATTCCACATGAATATTGGCTTCCATTGCCATAACAATCTCTTCTTCCGTAAGTCCCGTTTCTTCTGCCAGTTCCTGAATGGTAACATCATTTCCGCTTTCTCTCTTCTTTTGCTCTATGACCCGGTTTATTTTCCATCCATTTTCTTTTAAACTTCTGCTGACTTTTACCATTCCATCATCTCGTAGAAATCGTTTAATTTCACCACTGATCAGCGGAACGGCATAGGTGGAGAATTTCACCTGAAAAGATAAATCAAATTTGTCGATAGCTTTCATCAAGCCAATGGTGCCAATTTGAAATAAATCCTCTGCTTCCACTCCTCTTCCCAGAAAACGCTTTACAATATGATGAACTAATCCTAAATTTTTCTCTATCAGTACTTTTCTCGCTTCTTTATCTCCTTTTTGTAATTGTTCAATCAGTACTGTAGTTTCGTCCATGCTTTTTTCTCCGGCTTATTCTTCCAACCATGAGTCGGTTCCTAATTTTTTCTTCATGACAACCGTAGTTCCGGCACCGGGAATTGAAGTAACCTCTAATTCATCCATAAAAGCTTCCATAAAGGAAAATCCCATTCCGGAACGGTCACGTTCCGGCTTCGTGGTATACATAGGCTCCATGGCCCGCTCAATATCTTCGATTCCTTTTCCTTTATCTTCTATTTCCACTTCTAATAAATCACCGTCTAATCTGCATCGTATGTAAACAATTCCGGCCTTTTCCTCATATCCATGAATAATGGCATTAGTAACAGCCTCCGAAACTGCAGTCTTTACATCTGCCATTTCTTCCAAGGTAGGATCTAATGGGGTAATAAAAGATGCTACTGCAATCCTTGCCAGCTGCTCATTTTCAGAAACTGCACTAAATTCCATCTGCATCCAATTCTTTATTTTCTTTTTGACATTTATATGCATTTTGTTTTCTCTCCTTCTCTTTCTTTTGATTTCTACGCTCTGATCACAAATTACTTTTTTAGATTTTCTAATAAATCACCTATTTTCTTAATTACTTTTTCAATTTATTCTTTCATAAAGACCACATACTTCTGAATTCCGGATAACATTAAAATACGATTTACCTGTTTTCCTGCATTCAATATGTAAACGTTACCTCCCAGATACTGTATTTTTTTATACCTTCCGGCAATAATTCCAATTCCGGAACTATCCATAAATTCGGTGTCTACAAAATCAAAAACTATATGATTCACCTTCTTCGCCAGAATAAACTGGTCTACTTTCTTACTTAAAATTTCTGCATTATGATGATCAATTTCTTTGGGCATTTTAATGCACAAATAACCATCAATCAGTTTAAATTGTCCTTCACTCATTTTTTTCCTCCTTTTTTTATTGCTTTAGCCTAGCTCTTATTTTCCTTTAAGATATAAAAAAAAGAGAGCTCGACCACTTTGTCAAACTCTCTTTCGTAACCTATCATATTCTTTTTTTACCTTTTAATCTTTTAATATTTAATCACTGTTTACATCAACATACCTTACTCTTCTGTCAATTCGTTAATGTAAGATTGTGCACGATTTGCAATTGAAGTCGATGGGAACAACTCAATAATCTTCTGATATACTTCAATCGCTTCTCCTGATTTTTCTAACTTGCGATAGGAATTACCAAGATTAAAATATGCATCCTGATTTTCTCCATCATAAGCTACTGCTCTGGTCAATGCCTCTACAGCTGCTTCAAAGTCACCATTCTGGTACTTCTCCATTCCTTCTTTATAATATTTATCACCAATATCACTGCCTACTTCTCTTAGAAGTAAACTATACAAAGAAGTAAAGGATTCTGAAGATTCTTCTGTAATAGAATCCGGATTAATTTTTTCCAGATACTCTCCTACTTTTACAGTTTCATTCGGTGTTTCAATATAAGTTCCTGCTGCCTGAAGAAGGTTATTAACATCATCCAGTGTTCCGCCGCTTCCAACGAAGCCATCCAACTGTCCCTTTAAATCAGAAGTTTCGCTTTCCAACGTCTTCACTTTACTTTCTAATTCATTAATAGTAGCCGTCTTTACATCCAACTGCTCACTTACCAGACGAAGTTCATCATTAATAGTAGCTTTTTCTGTCTGGATTTTCGCCGGCAATACTAAGAACCACACTACAGCAAATCCTACAATAATACCTATTACCAGATTCCAAACGGATTGAAGACTCCTTTTCTCAGAATAGTTCATAGGCTGAATAATGGTCTCATTTCCACTCTGATACTGGTAAGAATCGTCACTAATAATATTCGAATTCGTAGTAATTGCTTTTGCTTTGGCATTTCCTTTGGAATTACTTTCCCCTTCGCCTGATGTTCTGGAAATTTCCTGCAAATAACGCAAAGCCATAGTGTTATTGGTATCAATTTTTAAAACTTTTTCCAATTCTTTTCTGGCCTTTGCCCAATCTTCATAGCGAATATAAAGCAATGCCAGCAACTGATGTGCCTGCACATATTTTGGATTCATGGAAAGCACCTTTTTCAGCTGTATAATTGCAATATCCAAACTATCCTGATAACAATAGGTCAATGCCTGATTGTATTTCTTAATAGTTGCATTCAAAGCATCTAGTTTTCCCGGATTTTTCTGAATCAGATTCAGGTAATCGTCTGCAATATTCTTCTTGGAACGAAGATTTTTGCTGATGACCCATTCATTCAGAGCCTGCACAGACTCTCCCATTTCAAAATAAACCAGCCCCAGTAAATTTCGGGCATCTACATGATTCTTATTTAATTTCAAACATTGACGTAAGCTGGCAACAGCACCGGACAAATCCCGTACTTTCGCCTTTTCTAAGCCTTCATTATAGAAGATATTGGAGGCAGAAACGACTAATTTGTAGCTGCTTACATCCACTCCGCAATTGGTACAGAAATCATGTTCTGTCAAA
>CAZSBV010000110.1:0-6636 GCA_964605105.1 uncultured Lachnospiraceae bacterium
CTTCATTAAATTAACACCAGAACAGCAGAATGACGTTATCTCTCGTACATTCCACGATGCAGTTTAATAAAAACTAATTTAATGAATATAATAAATACCGGCTCAAATGAGCCGGTATTTTTTCTAAACAAATTTGTTATGATGTAATTACAACTATAATTAGTAAAAATCAGAGAGGAGACATTATGAAAGGTAGAATTCACTCCTTAGAAAGCTTTGGCACTGTAGACGGACCAGGCGTACGTTACGTAGTATTCGTTCAAGGATGTCCTATGCGCTGTGCTTATTGCCACAATCCTGATACTTGGGAAATGAATGCAGGCGAACTTATGGAACCCTCTTATATTATTGAACAGTACAAGCGCAACATTGGTTTCTACAAGGATGGAGGCATTACTGTAACCGGTGGAGAACCACTTATGCAGGTAGATTTCTTAATTGATTTGTTCACCTTAGCCAAACAAGAAAATATTCATACGTGTATTGACAGTTCCGGTATTGCATATAATCCCAAAAACGAAGAATGGATCAAAAAATTAGATCACTTAATGACCTTAACAGATCTTGTAATGTTGGATATCAAGCATATCGACCCAGAAAAACATATGGAACTTACCTCTCAGCCCAATACCAACATTTTAAAATTTGCTGAGTATTTAAATGAAAAACAAGTACCTATGTGGATTCGTCATGTAGTTGTTCCAGGAATCACAGATGATCCTGTATATCTTGAAAAATTAGGTTATTTTATCGGAGCTTTTAAAAACTTAAAAGCTTTAGATATCCTTCCTTATCATGATATGGGCACAGTTAAATACGAAAATTTAGGTATGGAATATAAATTAAAGGATGTAAAACCTATGGAAAAATCCCGCGTTCCTGAATTAAAGAAACACGTATTGACCGGCATTAAAAAACGTCGCGCAGAACTCGAAATGTAAAGCGAAGCGATTTTTGCAAATATAATCCTTAAAAGAATTTTCATTTTACTATTGTACAAAGTCCAAAATTGTATTAAACTGTAAAAGAATAGGAATGACTATAAAAGGAGGATTTAACTATGGCATATGTAATTAGTGATTCTTGCGTTATGTGTGGCGCTTGTGAATCTCAGTGTCCAGTAGGAGCTATCTCAGCTGGTGATGGAAAATATGAAATCGATGCTGATGCATGTATCAGCTGTGGTTCTTGCGCAGGTGGCTGTCCAGTAGGAGCTATCTCTGAAGAATAATCCAAAGAGGTAAAAGCATTCAAAATATTGAATGCTTTTTTCTTTTGCCTTCATCTTGCTTTTGACGAATACTCTTATCCAAAGATTTAAAATGCTCCTCCATCTGTTTCCAATGTTTCTCATCTTCTTTTCTGACTTTTTCCCAATGTTCATTTTGTACTTTCTGTAAATTTACCCAATATTTTTCATTTTCTTCCTCTAACCGATTCCACCGCTTTGCATCTGCTGCTTCCAGCTTCTCCCAGCGTTTCTCCTCATTACTTTCATATTCCTTCAATTCCTCCGTTAATTGCAGGTTATACTCCTTGATGGTATCTTTAATAGACTGCTTTACCAACGCTTTAATAAGTATTTGAATTTTATTTACTTTTTCGTCTAACTGTGCATTTTTTTCATTCTGTACTTCAGCATCCTTAAACTTCTCTAAAGACATTGCTCTATCTGCCTGTAAAGGAATTACCACTCCTTTCTGATTGTCAATTACCATAAAACGTTCCTGTTCCATTTAAAACTCCTTTCTTGTGCCTTCAGAAAAATAAAAAGAGAACTACTTTTTAGTAATTCTCTTTTGTAATCTACTATATTTATTCAAATCCAGCTCTAAAACACTCAATAATCCTGACTATTTCTATCATGCTCTTTATTAGCAAATTTAGTGTATTCTGGTAACCATACCAGTTCTACGGTGCCAATTGGACCATTTCTCTGTTTACCAATTATAATCTCTGATATTCCTTTCTTCTCAGAATCCTTATTATAGTAATCGTCTCGGTAAATGAACATGATTACATCGGCATCCTGCTCGATTGCCCCAGATTCACGAAGATCAGACATCATCGGTCTCTTATCCGGTCTCTGCTCTACCGCTCGGCTAAGCTGCGATAATGCCAATACCGGCACATTTAGTTCTCTTGCCAGAGATTTTAAAGAACGGGAAATTTCCGAGATTTCCTGCTGTCTGGATTCGCTTCTGCCACTACCAGACATCAACTGTAAGTAGTCAATAATAATCATTCTAAGATTATGTTCCAATTTAAACTTTCGACACTTACTTCTTAATTCTGAAATACTGATACCGGCAGTGTCATCAATAATCAAATTTGACTTCCCAATGACTCCTGCACTTTCAATCAATTTTTCCCATTCTACATCACTTAAGGTACCGTTACGCAAATTCTGAGCATCTACATTGGATTCCAAAGAAAACATACGATTCACCAGCTGTTCCTTTGACATTTCCAGACTGAAGATTGCCACTGTTTCATTCAAACGAAATGCTACATGCTGGGCAATGTTTAAAACAAACGCCGTTTTACCCATAGATGGTCTGGCTGCAATTAAAACCAAGTCTGCAGGCTGCATACCGGATGTCTTAAAATCAAGATCATAAAACCCTGTTGCCACACCGGTTACTCTTCCGGTACTCTTGGATGCTGCTTCGATTTTCTTCAAAGCGTTCATTACGACCTGTCGGATTGGAACGAATTCACCAGAATTTCTTTTCTGTACCAAATCAAAAATTCTCTTTTCCGCATCCTCCAGAATAAATTCCATACTCTCTTTTCCGCTATAACAAAGATTTTCTATTTCTTCATTTAAACGGATCATTTTTCTAAGAATGGATTTTTCCGCAACGATATTGGCATAATGTCTGATATTTGCCGAGGTAGGTACTGCAGTGATAATATCACGGACAAACTCCAGACTGCTGACCTCTGATGGCACATCTTTTTCTTTCAATTTATCTTGTAACGTAACTAAATCTACAGGCTTTCCATTTTCATGGAGCTCTACCATAGTTTCAAATACTACACCATACTGTTTATTATAAAAGTCCTCTCCTGTGATTAATTCAGAAGCAGTCATAATCGCATCCTTATCAATCATCATAGAACCAATAACAGATTGTTCTGCCTCTATGCTATGGGGTAACACCCTTTTAATGATAGCTTCCTCTAATGCTGCCATTTTATATTCCTTTCAGCATCTGTTATTTCATTTCCTGTACTTTTACAGTTAACACACCTGTTACCTTTGGATGCAATTTGATATTTACTTTATACACACCAAAGTTCTTAATAGCTTCATCTAACTGAATTTTTTTCTTGTCAATTACAACGTTACACTGCTCTTTAAAAGCTGCTGCAATTTCTTTTGTAGAAACAGAACCAAAAGCTCGTCCACCTTCTCCTGCTTTCATTTTTACAACCACTTCTTTTGTTTCCAAATCCTTTGCAAGAGCTTGTGCCGCATCTAAAATTTCCTGAGCCACTTTTGCTTCATTGGATTTCTGCAATTTCAAATCATTCATATTTTTGGCATTTGCTTCAACACCAATTTTTTTAGGTAAAATATAGTTTCTGGCATATCCATCGTTAGCTTCGATAATTTCACCTTTTTTTCCTAAACTCTTTACATCCTGTAATAAAATAATTTTCATTTATAATTCTCCTTCTTCCAACATTTCATCCAGGCATCTCTTAATCTTATTAATACCCTCCGAAACAGTAATTCCTTCAAACTGACATCCTGCAATGGTCATATGACCACCACCGCCTAAACGTTCTGTAATTACCTGAACGTTTACTTCATCAATAGAACGGGCTGATACATAAATCCTGCCCTGATATTCTGTTAATACAAAACTCGCCTTGATTCCTTTGATATTAAGAAGCTCATTGGCTGCCTGAGCACCTACAATAGTAGGACTTTCCAAACCATCACTTTTACATACGGAAATTGCATAGTCTGTTTTGTATATTTCTGCATGACTTACAGCATCTGCTTTGGTTCTATATTCTACCGCATCATCCCTGAATAATTTTCTTACACGGGTAACATCCGCACCACAACGGCGCAAAAATGCTGCTGCTTCAAAAGTTCTGACACCGGTCTTACTCATAAAGTTATTGGTATCAATCATAATACCTGAATACATACAATCTGCCTCATCGGCACGTACTTTTACACCATCGTTAATATATTGCAAAATTTCAGATACCATTTCACACGTAGAAGAAGCATAAGCTTCTACATAAGAAAGGGTGGCATTTTCAATCGTTTCCGTTCCCTGTCTATGATGATCCAATACCACAATAGACTTACACATTTTTAATAAATCAGGACATTCTGTAAGGCTAGGTTTATTAACATCCACTACAACAAGCACCGCATTATTTGTCGGTAATTCTAACGCCTGTAAGCTATTTACGATCATATCCGGTTCATAGTCTTCATTATCTACAAACAAATCCACTAACGGCTTTACAGAGGTCGTTACCTGATTCAAAACAATATGTGCTTTTCTATCCAGACTCTTTGCAATTCGATACAGACCTACCGCTGCACCAAAACTGTCTACGTCCGCCATACGGTGTCCCATAATAATCACAGAATCTTTCGCAGAAATAATTTCTCGTAAAGCATGTGCTTTTACCCTTGCTTTTACTCGAGTACTCTTTTCTACCTGCTGACTCTTACCACCATAATAAGAAATTCTGTCTGGTGTCTTCACCACAGCCTGATCTCCACCTCGACCTAGTGCCAAGTCTACGGAAGTTCTTGCAAATTCATAATTCTGAGAATAGGTAAGACCACCCAAACCAATGCCGATACTGACTGTAACTGCCATTTCATTACCGATATTTACCGTCTTAACATCTTCCATCAATTCAAAGCGGGTACTCTGAAGCTGTGTTACCGCCTGTTTTCTTAAAATAACCAGATATTTGTCTTTCTCCAGTTTTTTACAGATACCATCTACCGCAGCAATATATTTGTTAACTTTACGGTCAATCAACGCCATTAAAAGGGAACGCCTTACTTCTTCAATACTTTCCAGTGCTTCTTCGTAGTTATCCAGATATATCATACCTACGGCCAAAGACTGGTCATCATTTTCCTGTAAAGCAATGCGAAGTGCTGTTTCATCAAATAAATAAAACGCAATCAAAAATCCATCATATCCTTCCGGACTAATGATATCACTGTTCTCAGCCATTTCTTTCAAAGAAATCTTTTTAATTTTGGCAGTATATTCTCCTGTATCCAATGAAATTCTTATACTCGCCTCATCATCTTCTGCCAATAACTTATGAACATTTACATCCGGGAAAATTGCAGAAATTGGTTTAGAATATCCTTTTTCCTTATGAATGGTCTGCTCAAACATTTTGTTAGTCCAGATAATTTTTCCACTGTCATCCAATAATGCATAAGGAAGCTCTAACTCGCGAAGTAACTGCCTTTGAATCTGACCGTATTCCGTAGCAAAACTAACCAATTCATTTAAAATTACAGATTTATTTCTCAAAAACAAATACAAGGTTATTGCAAAATACCCCAGAACAAAACAGGATAATAAAAGTCCTGCACGGTAATCTATCAAATAAATTAAAAGATTAATAACAGTTAACACTATTCCCAGATACACAGGGGTATGAAGATAAGTCCTCAGTGCACCTTTGATTCTGATCTTTGTTTTACTTTTCATAATTGTTCTCCATGCGCCATATTAAACGCTGAAACTTATGTATACAAACATGTTTTTTATTTATGAATATAATAACTCATTATACCATGAAAAATAAGAGTAAGCAATCTTCTTTCCTTTCCAGGAATCGTCATCTATTTCCTTATTATTACATTCTACCAACTGTTGGTCTTTAAAAAACAATTTCCTATTTCTCTTTTATCTTGCACAAATTTACTTTCTTGTGTACACTGAAATGGGTCAAAAGGCAACTTATTGTTTATTATTTTGATACAAATAAATACTAATAACATTCTAAATTGGAGGAAAACATGGACGCTATTTTTTTAGATATTGACGGAACCCTCTGGGATTCTACATACATTGTTTCTGATGCATGGAATACTGTATTAGACAAGAAACCTGAAATCGATCTGGTAATCACACCGGAACTTTTAAAGACCTTATTCGGAAGACCACTTCCGGAAATTGCATCTATCATTTTCGCAGAATATCCACGAGAAACACAAATTGAATTAATTGATGAATGTTGTGAAAAGGAACATGAATTTTTGAATGCTAAACCCGGAATTATCTTTGAAGGTGTAGTAGAAACTATCAAAGAACTTTCAAAAAAATATCCTGTTTGTATTGTCAGCAACTGCGAGGCCGGCTATATTGAACTTGTTATGGATAAACTTGGAATCAAAGACTGCATCACCGATTTTGAATGTCCCGGATATTCCGGTCTTGGAAAAGGCGATAATATCAAATTAGTTATGGAACGCAATGGCTACAAAGATGTCGTTTATGTGGGGGATACCCAAGGTGATTATCAGGCTACCAGAATCGCCGGAATCCCTTTCGTATTCTGTAAATACGGCTTCGGGAAACCAGATGGATATGAATATTGTGTAGAGAAATTTTCTGATTT
>CAZSBV010000111.1:0-6617 GCA_964605105.1 uncultured Lachnospiraceae bacterium
ATAGAAAATTTTATCTGCAAAGTCATGGAAAATGCAAAACTTTACGTTAATTGTATTATACAGGATATTTTGGTATTATTGAAATAGTAAATTTATTTGAGTTACCGGAGGATGGGTATGTCGTTACAGTTTGTTTTAGGTGGTTCCGGCTCAGGAAAAAGCACCTATGTATTTGATAAAATAATGGAAAGGTCTATGCAGGAGGAAAATCGGAACTTTTTTGTTCTTGTGCCTGACCAGTTTACCATGCAGACACAGATGGATTTTGTTACCCGTCATAAAAGGGGGGGAATTTTAAATATTGATATTTTATCCTTTTCCAGACTTTCTCATCGTATTCTGGAAGAGACGGGGGGAAACAGGGAGCCGGTATTGGATGATACCGGAAAAAGTCTGGTCCTTCGCAAGGTCGCTGAGGAATTGAAGGAAGAGGTTCCGGTCTTAGGAAGTAATTTAAAGAAACTGGGATATATTCATGAGGTAAAATCGGCCATTTCCGAATTCATGCAATATGGCATTGATCAGGAAGAAATTGAAAAAATGCTTAAATTTGCCGGAAATCGTGGTGGGTTATATGGAAAACTAAAAGATTTAGGAGTGCTGTATCAGGGTTTTAACCGTTACATTCAAGATAAGTTTATTACTACAGAAGAAACTTATGACCGGCTGGCTCTTCAACTGGAAAAATCAAAGTTGATACAGAATAGTGTGATCGTTCTGGATGGTTTTACAGGCTTTACACCCATTCAGAACCGTGTCATTGAGAAACTTATGACATTAGCGGATGAAATGATTATCACAATTACCATGGATAAAAAAGAGCTGGAACAAAAAGAAAATGAGGAGCAGCAGCTTTTTTCTTTGAGTAAGAAGACCATAAAGGTCATGGAAAAATTGGCAAAAGACAATAAAATTGAAATAAAACCCCGGATTTGGATGGAAGGGGAAGGAAAACGTTTTGAAGCAAGTCCGGGATTGGCGCATTTGGAACAGAATCTGTTCCGCTATCCGTATAAAAGTAAGGGTGGAAATATAGAAGAGATACAAATCTGGGAAACGCCTACAATAGAAAGTGAAGTGAAATATACCTGCGGTGAAATCCGAAAATTACTGGACCAAGGATATTGTTATCGTGATATTGCTGTAATTACAGGTGATTTAGGTGTTTATGGAAGTCAGATAGAAGAAATCTTTGAAGAATATGAAATCCCGGTGTTTATGGATCAGACCAGAAGTATCACTTTAAATCCGTTTATTGAATACATTCGTTCTGCTATTCAGATTCAGGTGAAACAATTTTCTTATGAATCTATGTTCCATTATCTTCGTAGTGGCATGGTGGATGTAGATAGAGAAACTGTGGATCAATTGGAAAATTATTGTCTGGCATTCGGTATCAAAGGAAAAAGAGCGTGGACGAATCTTTTCTGTGCTTCGAAAGAGGATGGAACAAATACATCGGACTATTTGAAAAAACAAAGAGAGAAGCGGCAGGAAGAACTGGAAACATTAAATAACGCGCGTGATAAAATAATAAATGAGCTTTCTGTTCTGAAAAGTGGTAAGCAGAAGGTGAAAAAACAGATAGAACAATTATATCAGTTTCTGACTGCTAATGAGTGCCAGAAGAAATTGAAAGCTTATGAAGAATACTTTGATGGTATAGGCGATAAAGCAAAAGCAAAGGAATATGCTCAGATTTATCGTCTTGTTATGGATCTGTTGGATCAAATTGTCAGTCTCTTGGGAGAAGAAGTGTTGACCTGGGAAGAATTCGGCCAGATTCTGGATGCAGGATTTGGAGAAATTCAGGTAGGAATCATTCCGCAGGAAGTAGACAGAGTGGTAGTGGGAGATATGGAAAGAACTCGATTGAAACAGGTAAAAGCGTTGTTCTTTTTAGGAATTAATGATGGAAAAATTCCGAAACAATCCGGCACTGGTGGGATTTTATCTGATATTGACAGAGAGTTTCTTGCAGAAGGTGAGTTTGAACTGGCTCCAACACCGAGACAGCAGATGTTCATACAGAAATTTTATTTGTACTTAAATGTAACGAAACCGTCTCATAAATTGTATCTGTCCTATGCGAAACTGAATGCAGAGGGAAAGAGCATGAAGCCATCTTATTTTATCGGCAGCATAAAAAAACTGTTTCCGGATTTAAAAACACTTGTTATTGAAGAAAAACAGTGGGAGGGAATCTTAACAAAATCAGAAGGAAGAACTTATGGAGCTAAGTTATTAGAACAGTATAAGCGTGGTCAATTGTCCAATCAGGAAGAGCATGTTTTAATGGCACTTTTAAAAGTATTAAAAGAGGAAGAAGGACAAAGGGGCTGGGTAGAAGATCTTCTGGACAGTACTTTCTATGTTTATGAAAATGTCAAAATAAGCAAAGAAGCAGCCAGAGTCTTATATGGTGCTGTGATTCATAGCAGTGTCAGCCGTCTGGAAAAAATGGCAGCTTGTGCTTATGCTCATTTCCTGCAATACGGCCTTGAATTAAAAGAAAGAGAAGAATTTAGTTTTGAAGCTGTAGATATGGGAAATGTTTTTCACAAAATTTTGGAGATTTTTGCAGGAAAACTTGCAGCGAAAAATTATACCTGGATTGATTTTCCGTTGGAAGAGGGTAGGGAAATTTTAAAGAATGCTTTGGAAAGTTACGCTATTAGCTATGGAAACACGGTTCTTTTTTCCTCAGCAAGAAATGCATATGCCATAGAAAAAATGGAGCGAATTTTGTGGAGAACTGTCAGAACTTTGCAGTATCAGTTGCAAAAAGGAAAATTTTTGCCAAAAAATTATGAAATTTCGTTTTCTGCCCTGGAAGATCTGGATTCCGTAAGAATTAATTTGAGCGAAAATGAAAAAATGTACCTGCGGGGACGAATTGACAGACTGGATACTTATGAGGAAGAGAATAACCTTTATGTCAAAGTTATGGACTACAAATCCGGCGAGCAGCAGTTTCAACTGGCGGCCTTTTATTATGGTCTGCAGCTACAGCTGGTGGTCTACCTCAATGCAGCCATGGAACTGCAGAAGAAACAGAATCCGGATAAGAATATAGTGCCGGCGGCATTTGTTTATTACCATGTTTCAGATCCTATGGTAGATGGAAAAGAAGGAATTACGGAAGAAGAGATTGAGCAGCTGGTAAAGAAACAGCTTCGGGTATCCGGAATTGTGAACAGCGAACCGGCAGTCTTGCAGGGTCTGGACAAGACCCATGAAGAAAAATCAGATGTTATTCCTGTGGAATATAAAAAAGACGGAAGCTTAAGCAGTCGTTCCAGTGTTATGACCGGCGAAGAAATAGAGACTTTACAGATGTTCGCACATAAAAAGGTAGAAGAATTAGGAAAAGAAATTAAGGATGGCAATATAGGCATCAGTCCTTCTGTTTTCAAAGACAGGGATTCCTGTACGTTCTGTCAGTTCAAGGAAGTTTGTTCTTTTGACCCCAAATTACAGGGATATGAGAAGCGGGAATTGGAAGATTTAGATGCAGAAACGATCTGGAAAGAAATTCGTAACAGTTCTTCTTCTGACGAGGGTGTTACAGAGAGAAAAGAAGTATAGGGAAAAAATAGGAGGCTTAAAGTGCAGTTTACACCAGAGCAACAAAAAGTAATTGATTTAAGAAATAAGAATATATTGGTGTCCGCAGCCGCCGGCAGCGGGAAGACCGCTGTGTTGGTAGAGCGTATTCTGGGCTTGGTCCTGGATGAGAAAAATCCGGTAGATATTGACCGTCTGCTGATCGTAACATTTACCAATGCTGCTGCCAGTGAAATGCGTGAGAGGATTGGTGCGGCCATGGAAGCAAAATTAGTAGAGCAGCCGGATAATCTGCATTTGCAAAGGCAGTCTACTTTGCTTCATCATGCACAAATTACTACCATAGATAGTTTTTGTCTTTTTGTGATTCGTAATAACTTTAATGAAATTGGACTTGACCCGGGATTTCGCGTGGCAGATAGCGGGGAAGTTGAATTGTTAAAACAGGATATAATAAATGAAATATTCGAAGAAATGCTGGACCGGGAAGAGACAAAGAATGATTTTGTGGCACTGATGGAGAATTTGGCATATCGTGGAAGAGAAAAAGTCTTAGAAGAGATCATACTTAAAATATACAATTTTTCCCAAAGTTTCCCGTGGCCGGAAGAATGGTTGAGAGAAAGATATGATGATTATCAGGTAGCAGGGAATTTAGAAGATACGAGCTGGGGAAAATTGTGGAAAGAGGACTTTGAGCTTCAGGTAGAGCAGTTGCAGAAACGATTGCAGAATGCCCTGGCTGTCTGTAGGGAACCGGATGGACCTTATATGTATATAGATGCACTGGAATCAGACCTGGAATTTGTGGACTTGTTACGGGCGAAAAATACGCAGGAACGATATGAACTGATGCAGAAGCTGTCTTTCGCACGTCTTTCAGCCAAAAAAGATGCAGCTGTTTTACCGGAAAAAAAGGAAAGTGTGAAAAATATCCGCGATGAAGTGAAGAAGGATTTGGGGAATCTCGGCAAGAAGTTCTTTGGCTTTTCAGAAGATACCATCAAAAAACAGATGCAGGAAACGGCTGCAATAGAGAAGACGTTAATCGATACGGTTCTGTTGTTCAAGACCAGATTCGAAGCAAGAAAGAGAGAAAAGAATATTCTGGATTTTCATGATATGGAACATCTGGCATTGGATATTCTGATTCAAAGAACGGAAGATGAAGAAACGAAAGAAAAGTCCTGGAAACCAACCAAAGCTGCATTAGATTACAGGAGTTATTTTAAAGAAATCATGATCGATGAGTACCAGGACTCCAATCTGGTACAGGAATATCTTTTGCAAAGTATTTCCGGGGAACAGGAAAATAGACATAACCGTTTTATGGTGGGAGATTTGAAACAGAGTATTTATAAGTTCCGACTTGCCAGACCGGAGATATTTTTGGAAAAATATCATGCTTATTCCGAAGAAGAGGAAGGAAAACAGCAAAGAATAGACCTGCATAAGAACTTCAGAAGCAGAAAAGAAGTCATAGACAGCGTGAACCATGTATTTTATCAGATCATGGGAGAAGCATTGGGAAAAATAGAATATACCGAAAAGGAAGCACTGTATCCCGGAGCTGTTTATGAAGAAGGGGCAGAAGAAACAGATTATACTACGGAATTGCTGTTGCTGGAAACAACAGAAAGAGATACGAAGAAGGCAGAGGCTGCCATGGTGGCAGGACGTATTCGTCAGCTGGTAGGAAAGTTTCAGGTTACAGATAAGGAAAGTGGGAAACTGCGTCCCGCAAAATATGGTGATATTGTAGTTTTGCTGAGGACCAATGCAGGATGGGATGAGGAATTTTACAACGTCTTTATGGAACATCAGATTCCTGCCTTTGTTACCAGCAAAACCGGCTATTTTTCAGCCAAGGAAGTACAAATTGTGTTGTCCTTTTTAAGAACTATCGATAATCCAAAACAGGATATTCCTCTTTATGGAACCATGAAATCTTTGCTGGGGAGATTTACGGAAGAGGAAATTGTGCGTATCAAAGGAATGGGACAGGACAGTCTTTATGATAACTTAAAAGCTGTGACTGAGGGAGAACTGGGAGAAAAAGCCGGGAAGTTTCTGGAAACTTTGAACCGTTATCGTGATCTGGTCTATGTTATGCCGATTCACAAACTTCTTAGAGTTTATCTGAAAGAGACCGGATATCTGTCTTATTTTGCAGGATTGGCAGGCGGTGAGCAGCGTCTGGCGAATATTAAGATGTTATTGGAAAAGGCTGAAAATTATGAGAAGACCAGTTATTTTGGACTGTTTCATTTTATTCGCTATATGGAACAATTACAGAAGTATGATATTGAGACAGCAGAAGCCGGAAACGTGGATGAATCTCAGGATGCAGTACGCATTATGAGTATTCATAAGAGCAAAGGGCTGGAATTTCCAATCTGTATTGTGGCAGGTCTTTCTAAAAAGATGAACCAACAGGATACCAATGCCAGTCTGGTCTGTGATATGGATTTAGGAATTGGCATGGAATATCGTAATTCTAAGACACGTGTGAAAAATACGGACATGCGAAGAAATGTTCTGGCAGAGAAAATGCGCACGGATAATCTGGGAGAAGAGTTGCGTATTTTGTATGTAGCCATGACCCGTGCAAAAGAAAAATTGATTTTGTCAGGTGTGGTGAAAAATTACGAAGAAAGTATGCTGGCTTACGCGGAAGTGAAAAAAAGTGATGCTTTAAAATTATCCTATGGGATTTTAAGCCATAGTACCAGTTTTATGGATTTTGTGTTGCCTGCTACAGTACGTGATAATGATTGTATTAAGATTATATTATGGAATCCGTGGGAAGCAGGAAAACAGCGGGAAGCAGATGCAGTCTATCACCAGGTGAACCGTTTGGAAGTAGAGGCGCGTATAAAAGCACCTTTCAGTCAGGATGAGGTGGGGGTCAGAGATCTCTTGCGAAAGAATTTTCATTTCCGGTATGAACATCAAAATTTGCAGGGATTATATGCCAAGACCAGTGTTTCAGAATTGAAAATGAAAGCCATGGAAGAAAGTGATGCGGTGTCTTTCCAGCTGTTTGAAGA
>CAZSBV010000112.1:0-6606 GCA_964605105.1 uncultured Lachnospiraceae bacterium
AAAGAAATTGAATTAAATACAAAAGATGAATGTAAGACCTGTCATGGAACCGGTGCAAGACCGGGAACCAGTCCGGAAACATGTAGTAAATGTGGTGGTAAGGGACAGGTGGTATTTACCCAGCAGTCCTTCTTTGGTACGGTTCGTAATGTGCAGGCATGTCCTGATTGTCAGGGAACCGGTAAAGTAATCAAAGAAAAATGTACTGACTGTCACGGCTCCGGATACATCCCAATGAGAAAACGATTTGCAGTAGACATTCCGGCAGGTATTGATAATGGACAGTGCAAACGTTTGACAGGACAGGGTGAACCGGGTATTAACGGTGGACCAAGAGGGGACGTTTTGGTAGAAGTAATCGTAGGACGTCATCCTATTTTCCAGAGACAGGAATACAATATTTATTCTACAGTTCCGGTATCTTTTGCAGTAGCAGCATTAGGTGGCGAAGTAGTAATTGACACTGTGGATGGTAAAGTAATTTATGATGTAAAAGCCGGAACACAGACAGATACCAGAGTAAGATTAAAAGGAAAAGGAGTACCTTCTCTTCGTAATAAAGATATGCGTGGGGATCATTACGTGACTTTAGTAGTACAGGTACCGGATAAATTGTCCCACGAAGCAAAAGAGCTTCTTCGTAAGTTCGATGAAGAAAGCGGGGACAGCTTAAATGCGGCGAAACGCGCGAACGGTGGAGACGATAAAGGGCCAACACCGAAAAAGAAAAAAGGAATTTTTAAATAAAGATAAAAAGGCGGTATAGACTCATCTATACCGTTTTTTTTGCGCGGAATACATAAGATTATTGACATAAGATAATCAGGGATAATATGATAAAGCAAAAAGAAAAACAAGAGGTTTGTTATTATGGCAGATGATTTTTATAAAGAAGCTGTAAAAAGAGGGCAAAAAGAGAAAAAGAATTGTGTGAATGAAGGAGTGGAACCGTATCTTACAGCTTTGGATGAAATTGTAAGTTCGGATAAAATACTAACTGAGGTCAATCTGGGAGTTATGCAAGTACCGACAGAGCTGTTTGCAGGAACTAAGTCTGCTTCCAGAGCTAATGCTTTTGCGAGAAACTTTATGCCGTTACTGGCGGCAGATACAGAATTCGGAATGAAATGGAAGAGTCTTAGTGAATCTCATTTGGAAGAAGGAATTCATGACAGTGTAAAAGCATATGAATACATGAATCGCTATTATGTTCAGGAAGGAAATAAAAGAGTCAGTGTGTTAAAGTTTTTTGATGCTGTGACTATTCCAACGGAAGTAATTCGTGTTTTGCCTGTGAAAGATGGAAGCAAAGAAGTAGAAATTTATTATGAAATGATTGATTTTTTTGAATTGAGTAAAATAAATTATCTGGAATTTTCTGATTTGGGATGCTTTAAGCAGATTCAAAAACTTATGGGAAAAGCGGTGGATGAAGTGTGGACAGATGAGGAACGTTCACAGTTTAAGACAGCATTTTATAATCTGAAAAAGGCATTTCAGGAGTTAAATGGAGAAAGCGTAAATGTGACAGCATCGGATGCGATGCTTACGTATTTAAAAATTTATGGTTTTCAGGATTTGATGTCTAAAGGTAATGAGCAGATCAAACAGTCTTTATTGAAGATTTGGGAAGAAGTATGTCTTTTAGAAGAAACGGAAAATATAGATTTGAAGGAAGTGCCGGAAGAACGTCAGGACAATCGTAAACAACACTTCTGGAAAAAAATATTTGGTGAAAGTGAAGAAAAACAAAAACAGGTGGCATTTATCTATGATAAGAACCCTGTTACTTCCAGCTGGGCTTATGGACATGAATTGGGCAGACTGTATACCCAGAAGGTATTTGACGGAAATGTAATCACAAGGGCTTATGATGATGCTATGGATGAAGATCCTACAAAGGTATTGGAACAGGCAATTGCTGATGGCAATAATATCATTTTTACAACTTCTGCAAAATTATTGCCAGCAAGTTTGTCAGTAGCAGTGGAACATCCGGAAACTATTATTTTCAACTGTTCCCTGAATAAGCCTCATAGATATATTTGTACTTATTATGCCAGAATGTATGAAGTAAAATTTCTGATTGGTGCCATTGCCGGAACACAGGCATCTGAGAATAAAGTAGGATACTTATGTGACTATCCGATTTATGGTCAGATAGCAGGTATCAATGCTTTTGCATTAGGAGTGCAGATGGTAAATCCGAGAGCAAAAGTGTATCTGGAATGGTCTTGTATTGATGGAGCGGAGTCCGCAGAGCAGAGACTCAGAGATAAAGGAATAAGCATTATTTCAGCACAGGATTTAAAGAAACCTGAGGGAGAAGAAAGAAGTGCTTTCGGTCTTTATGAATATAAAGATGAGAAAAAGGTCAATCTTGCTATGCCTTTGTGGCATTGGGGAGTTTATTATGAAAAACTGATTCGCAGTATGATGGATAAATCATTTCAAGCGGAATATGAGTCCAGCCGTAAGGCGATAAATTATTATTGGGGCATGTCTGCAGGAGTTGTAGAATTGATTTGCTCCAACCATTTACCGGAAAGTATAAAAAAACTGGTAGGCGTGTTACAGGATGCTATATGTAATGGAAGTTTCAAACCATTTCAGGGAGTGATTCAGACACAAAACGGAGAAATTTTGGAAGGTACTGACGGAGTTTTAAGTTTACAGCAGATTATAGATATTGACTGGCTGTTAGAAAATATAGAAGGAGAAATTCCGGAATACGAAACTCTTAATGAAGAAGGCAAAGAAACCGTCAAAAGTGCCGGTGCCCCCAAGGCAGAAACACAAGGAGATTAAAGATGAAGATACTGGCAATTTCAGATGAAGAATTTCCTGGATTTTATGAATATTATACGCCGGGTATTTTTAGTGAATATGATTTAATTTTGGCCTGTGGAGATTTGAAACGCCGATATTTGGAATTTATTGTTACATTAGCGCCTTGTCCGGTGTTATATGTACGAGGAAATCATGATGAAAGTTACAAAACAGAACCTCCGGAAGGATGTATTTGTATCGAAGACCAGATTTATGTACATAACGGAATCCGGATTATGGGACTTGGAGGATGCTACAAATACAAGGAAGGAACTAATTTTTATACGGAGAAAGAAATGAAAAAACGTTTCGACCGCATGAAATTCCAACTTTGGAGACATAAAGGGATTGATATTTTATTGACGCATGCGCCCGCATATCAATTAAATGATATGGAACATTTGACCCATAGAGGTTTTCAGTGTTTTCGTGAAATTATGGAAAAATATCGTCCCAAATATTTTATTCATGGTCATGTACATAAAAATTATGGAAGAAATATTCCGCAAAAATCAACTTATCAGGAAACTACCGTAATTAATGCCTGTGGATATTGTGTGATTGAACTGAATTGAGTATATGAATTGAATATACTTGGAAAATTAGGATGAAAGGAATTAAAATGAATCCAATAGTAAGTATTATCATTCCTGTTTATAACGCCGAGAAAAATGTTGGAAGATGTATAGAGAGTGTTTTAAGGCAGGATTTTGAAGATTTTGAATTAATTTTGATGAATGATGGAAGTAAAGATTCTTCCGGAAGTATCTGTGATGAATATGCAAAGAAAGATAGCCGTATCCGGGTAGTCCATAAGGAAAATAGCGGAGTGTCAGATACCAGAAACAAAGCTATTGATATGGCACAGGGAGAATATTTGCAGTTCATAGACAGTGATGACTGGATTACTTCGGATGCTACCGGACTTATGATCCGTATGGCAAAGGAAAGTAATTGTGAAATGGTAATTACGGATTTTTACAGAGTGATCGGGGAACGCCTTGCGCACAAAGGGGGTATCCATGAGGATGGATTACTGACCAGAGAAGAGTTTGCCCTTTACATGATGGAGAATCCGGCAGACTTTTATTATGGAGTTCTTTGGAATAAATTGTATCGCAGAGATATTATTGAGAAGTATGAACTGCGCATGGATGAGAATATCAGCTGGTGTGAAGATTTTATATTTAATATGGAATATATCCGTCATGTAAATCATGTATATGCATTGCATGTGCCGATATATTATTATGTAAAAACTCCCGGTTCTTTGGTATCCCAAGGTATCAGTATAACTAAGACCATTCAGATGAAACGGACGGTCTTTAAATGCTATAATGAGTTTTACAAAGATATTTTTAAGGAAGAAGATTATGAAAAAAGACGCCGTCAGGTATATCGTTTCTTAGTAGATGCTGCCGGTGATGGCGGTGTTATGCCTTCTATTATGCCGGGAGCCATGAAACTGGGAGAAGAGCGAATTTCTGTCAGCGTGGGAATTTCTGAGGCGGCAGGAATTTTCTTAGATAGTTATCGGGAAAGTAAATTATTAGACCGTTATTTACAGACTGTGGCACTTCGTCAGGAATTATTGTTGAGTGATGTGAAACTGCTATTATATTTTAGTCAGACAGATGAAAGTGGAACATTAAAGGAAATTGCGGCAGTTACGCATTTGAAAAAGACCAAAGTTTTGCTTTCTTTGCAGAAACTTACTGCAAGAGAAATATTGAAAATGAAAAATTCTTCCAATCGTAATGGAGAGGAAGAAGACAAAATAGAAGTGGAGTTTTTGCCTGAGGCAGAATCGGTTTTGCAGGATATTGTGGTGGCGAAAGATATGTATTATCGGGTAAAATATGCAGGCTTGACCGATGATGAGATTGAACAGTATGAAGTGATTTTAGATAAAATACGTAGTAATATACAAAAATCGTTAAAATAATAGTTGACAAAAAGCACGAAAATGGTAATTTTCTGTGCTTTTTTATAGGAGTTTTTAACAAATTGCTTTGCTAACGAAAAGATTTATGTTACACTCTATAATTAGAGAAAAGTATGTAAAAAGTAGGATGAAAATATGAAGACGCAGGTAATAACAATTGACCATAAGAATATGGACGAGGGCGTATTACAAGAGGCAGGCAGAATCATTCGGGAGGGTGGTCTGGTAGCGTTTCCGACAGAGACCGTATATGGATTAGGTGGAGATGCGTTAAATAAAGAATCTTCCAGAAAGATATACGAAGCTAAAGGAAGACCTTCAGACAATCCGTTAATTGTGCATATTTGTAAAATGGAAGATTTAGAACCTATTGTTCAGGAAATTCCGGAAAGCGTATATCGTCTGGCAGATGCCTTCTGGCCGGGACCATTGACAATTATTATGAAAAAGGCGGAATTGGTTCCTAAGGAGACGACAGGCGGGTTAAATACAGTAGCGGTGAGGATGCCTTCTCATCCGGTAGCACAGAAGTTCATTGAATATGCCGGAGGTTATGTTGCAGCACCCAGTGCCAATGTATCCGGAAGACCCAGTCCAACGAAAGCAAAATATGTGATTGAAGATATGACAGGTCGAATTGATATGATATTGGACGGAGACGGGATTGATATTGGACTGGAATCGACGATCGTGGATATGACCGGTGAAGTTCCTATGATTTTAAGGCCAGGATATATTACGCTGGATATGCTTCAAAAAGTTCTCGGTGAAGTGGATGTGGATAAGACTATCTTAGATATGAATTGTAAGGAACCACCGAAAGCTCCGGGAATGCGTTATCGTCATTATGCGCCTAAGGGGCAATTGACAATTGTAGAGGGCAATGTAGCAGGGGCAATAGAAAAAATAAATGCATTAACCAGGGAAGCCCATTTGAAGGGTGAAAAAGTGGGAATCATAGGTACAGAGGAAACCCAAAATCTGTATTTGGGAGATTCGATTAAAAGTGTAGGAAAACGAAGAGATGAAGAGTCCATTGCAAGGAGCCTTTATACCATATTAAGAGAGTTTGATGACGAAGGTGTTACGGTTATTTATTCGGAATCCTTTTCCGAATGTGCAATGGGACAGGCAATTATGAACCGGTTGTTAAAAGCAGCAGGACATACTATTATATATGTATAATTAAGTGATAAATAATTATGGTTCATGATAGGAATGAAATGAACAGTAATGTAAAATATTTCTTGTTTTGAGGAGGAAAAATTATGATAGCATTAGCATGTGATCACGGCGGATTTGATATGAAACAGATTGTGATTGAATATTTAGAGGAAAAGGGCATTGAATATAAGGATTTCGGTTGTTATGACAAAACATCCTGTGATTATCCTGTATTTGCAAGACCGGCAGCGGAAGCAGTTGCCAGTGGTGAATGTGATAAGGGAATTGTAGTTTGTACTACAGGAATCGGAATTTCCATCGTGGCAAATAAGGTAAAAGGAATCAGAGCAGCAGTTTGTAATGATCCTTATGCAGCAAAGATGACCAGACTTCACAACGACGCTAACGTACTTGCACTTGGAGGCGGTATGATTGGAAAGAATATGGCAATTGATATTCTGGAAACATTCTTAAATACAGAATTTTCTGAAGGAGAAAATCATATCAGAAGAATCGGGCTTATTGAGCAGGATTAAAATAAGGGGAGAGTGCATTGAAACGAGGAGATTATATTAGCTGGGATGAATATTTCATGGGAGTATCCTTACTTTCTGGTATGCGTTCCAAAGACCCAAATACACAGGTGGGTGCCTGCATTGTAAGTGAAG
>CAZSBV010000113.1:0-6572 GCA_964605105.1 uncultured Lachnospiraceae bacterium
GGCATTCTGCTTACGGATACTGGCACTTAATGTATGCTGATATCGCTGAATAATTAGCAGTAAAAAGTAAATACAAAAATTAGGGTCGTGTTCTTAGGAACACGGCCTTTTTTGGTATTTTTTTGTACAAAGTGTCAGAATCTTCCCTTTTTTACTAGCTTATTGAGTAAAAAAATGGTAGAATGTAAATAATTAGGATTATCTCATGGGGAGGATTAGTCATGGCAGCGAAGAGGGAGAAGAAAGGAACCAAGGCTTTAGCTAATGTGAAGGGGATGTTGAATAAAGTACCAAAGAGTAAAGAAAAAGGTGTTGGTAGTGCAGGTTTAATGTCGTCAACGAATAAGAAAGGAATTTCTTACCAGATACAAATGCGTATTGGGAAAAGTATAGCATTTGTATTAATTGTGATTGCACTTTTATCTACTGTAATGGTCAATAGAATGGTATCAGAATCTACTAATGCAGAATTAAAACTGGAATCTCAGTTAGCGGCGCATCAATTGGCTGAATTTTTTGCACCTTTTGAAACTATGACTGATCAGTTGGCAGTAAATACAGAATTGCAGTTGTTAATGAAGACCTTGTCCGTGGCCAAGAATACGGCAAAACACAGCGGTTATCCGGATGCATTGGCAAACATTCAGCATATCCAATCTTTGGATTCCGAGAATATTAATGCAGTGTGGTTTGCGGATGTGGATGCCAATATGATAGCTACATCTCTTGAGTATATCTCGGATGAGACATGGGAGATTACTACAAGACCGTGGTATCACTGTATTGAAAAAGGGGATACTGTATATACAGTTCCGTTTTTAGAAACTACTACCGGCGATACAATAATTACGATTGCAACTCCTGTTTTTGACACATCAGGTAAAGGAATTGGTGTGGCAGGTATGGACATTTCAGTGGAAGTTATTAAGGAGAAGCTTGCACAGTGTGAAATTGGAGACAATGGTTATGGTATGCTGATTGCAGAAGATGGAACCTTTGTTTATCATCCGGATGCAAATGTTATTGGTACTAATATTAATGATATGAATGTTTCTGAGAATCTGCTCAATGCTGTTGCAAATAAAACAGAAGGTCTTATGAAATATAAGACCGATGGACAGGGAAAAGTAGGTTACCTTGCAAGTGTTGGTGAAACAGGATATGTGGTCATCACTAGTATCACAAATTGGGAATACAATTTCTCAATTCTTTCATTGATTGTAATGTTTATCATTATTTTCGCTGTAGGTTTATTTATGATTATTATCAGTATGCGTAAAGCAGCAGCTCAGATAGTAAAACCATTGAGTGAGTTGAATGATGCGGCAATGAAATTGGCTGAAGGTGATTTGGATGTAGAACTTAATGTGACTTCTGAAGATGAAGTTGGAGAATTAGGACGTTCTATCGAAAAGACTGTTGTAAGATTGAAAGAATACATAAATTATATTGATGAAATTTCTGAAGTATTAGCAGAGATGGCAAATGGAAAATTAGCCATTGAATTAAAATATGCTTATGTGGGAGAATTCCAGAAGGTAAAAGAAGCATTAATTCATATTTCAGAATCTATTAATGAAGTAATGCATAATATCAAAGACAGTTCTGAACAAGTATCTGTTGGTTCTGATGATTTAGCAAAAGCAGCACAGGGATTAGCAGATGGTGCGCAGTCTCAGGCGGCAGCTATTGAAGAATTGGTTGCAACAGCTACTACAGTAGCAGAGCAGGTAGAAGAGAATAAGAATGATGCCGAGAAATCCGCTCTTCATACGAATGAAGTTACTGTTATGATGGAAGAAAGTCAGGAACAGATGAATCGTATGCGTGAGGCGATGAATAAGATTCAGGAAGCATCTAATAAAGTAGTTGGAATTATTAAAACTATTGAAGATATTGCAGATCAGACAAATCTCTTATCTTTGAATGCGTCTATTGAGGCTGCCCGTGCAGGAGAAGCCGGAAGAGGATTTGCAGTTGTAGCCGGTGAAATTGGAAATCTGGCAAATGAAAGTGCCAGAGCAGTAAATACCACCCGTGATTTAATTGGTGTATCTTTAAGTGAAATCGAAAGAGGAAATGCACTTGTAGATGACGTAGTTAAATCTTTAAGCAAGGCAGTTGAAAAAATTGATGATGTAAATGATATGATTCAGAAAACAGCAGAGAATGCAGTTATGCAGATGCAGAGTATGAATCAGATCAGAGACGGAGTAGAGGAAATGTCTCAGGGAATTCAGGATAATTCAGCTATGGCAGAGGAAACATCTGCAACCAGTGAAGAATTGGCAGCACAGGCTGTAACGTTGAATGAATTAGTTCAGATGTTCCAATTGAAATAAGAAAAATTGCAATGAGAATAGTAGTTATTAAAAAAGTAGGCAATATTTAGAATAATTTACTTAATACAGAAGGACCGTCTTAATAGGAAGTTAGGACGGTCTTGTGTTTAATTAAGATTTAATATTTGAAAAAGAAGGGATAAAAAGTGGAGTTACAAGAGCTGAATAAGAAATTTGAAGCAAAAAAGCATACCATGAATCATTATGTAAAGCGAATACTGTTTTCAGGAGTCTGGATTACAGTACTCATGATTCTCTTAGAATTCTTGATGCTTATAGCTATGTTTTATGCGTTTAGTGAGTACAGCAGTTTCATTTTTGAAGCAATGATGATTGTTGGTGCAGTTGTTATGATCTATATCATTAATGAAAAATCCAATCCGGCATATAAAATTGCCTGGATTATTCCTATTATGTTGTTTCCCTTGATTGGAAGTATGCTGTATTTATTTGTTAAATTCAATTTTGGAAATATAGCAACGAAAGGTGTTTGGCAGAAGAGTATAAAGGATACCGAAAAATATGCTACGACAGGTCAGCGTGTCAGAGAAGAAATAGAAGCAGAGGAAAGTAAGTTCCTAAAAATTGCTACATATATTGAAAAGGCAGGAGGATATCCAGCATGGAAAAATACATCGGTGAAGTATTTTCCGTTGGGAGATCATATTTTGGAACCGATTGTTGCAGAGTTGGAGGCAGCAAAAGAATTTATTTTTCTGGAATTTTTTATGATAGAAGAAGGGATTTTTTGGAATCGGATTTTGGAAGTTCTGGAAAGGAAAGTGAAAGAGGGGCTTGATGTAAGATTAATTTATGATGACTATGGGTGTGTAGCATTACTGCCAAGAAGATATCATGTGTTATTGAATAAAAAGGGAATCAAAACAAAGAAGTTTGCAACACTTACCCCTTTTTTATCTACACATTTAAATAACCGAGACCATAGAAAGATGATTATTATAGATGGAAAAGTTGCTTTTAGCGGAGGTATTAACCTTTGTGATGAATATATTAATGCTTATGAGAAATATGGGCATTGGAAAGACAATGGATTTATTATTAGAGGAGATGCAGTATATAATTACACATTAATGTTTTTGCAGATGTGGCATACTATGACCGGCGGAGCCATGGAGGATTATAAAAAATATCTGGAACGAGAACAGGTATCTGTAGAAGCCCCTGGTTATGTTATTCCTTATGGAGATGGACCGCATCAGGAAGAAAACGTAGCAGAGCAGGTCTATATGGATATTATTTGCCAGGCTACAAAATACGTGTATATTATGACTCCCTATTTGATTTTGGATCATGAGATGAAGCAGAATTTAATGCATGCATCCAAGAGTGGAGTTGATGTAAGAATTATTATGCCACACATTCCGGATAAAAAAGCAGTGTTTGCAGTGGCGAGGACACATTATCCGCAGTTAATTAAATCAGGAGTTAAGATTTATGAATATACTCCCGGGTTTGTTCATGCAAAGACATTTTTAGCAGATGATGAAGTTGCAGTAGTAGGAACGATCAATCTGGACTTTAGAAGTATGTATTTACATTATGAATGTGGAAGTCTTTTTTATAGGACGGAAGGTTTAAAGGATATCAAGGCGGATTTCCTGGATACATTTGAAAAGTGTCAGCAGATTACTATGAAGGAATATTATAAGTTCTCTATATGGCAAAAATTAACAGGAAGAATATTTAGAATTTTTGGACCGCTAATTTAGTGGTCCAAAGTCACTTGAGAGAACATATTTTTTTATATAGTAAACATAATAATAGACAGTAATTAAAAATGAAAAGGAGATCGTCTATGAAAAAGATTGTTATGTTTGATTCCAAGGCATATGATAAAAAATGGTTTGATGAATGTAATAACAACTGTTATGATATACATTATATAGAAAGTAAGTTAAATGAGGATACAGTGCAGCTTGCAAAGGGCGCAGATGCCATATGTGCATTTGTAAATGATGACCTGAACAGAAATGTGATTTCGAAAATAGAAGAAATGGGAATAGGAATTGTAGCTATGCGGTGTGCTGGTTACAGTAATGTGGATTATAAGTCAGGAAGCGGGAATGTAAAATTTGTTCGTGTTCCGGCATATTCACCGTATGCTGTAGCAGAATTTGCTTTTGGACTATTGTTGACACTTAATCGTAAAATTCACAAAGCGTATAATCGAACCAGAGAATATAATTTTAATATCAATGGGTTATCGGGTATGGATTTGCATGGAAAAACAGCGGGTGTAATAGGTACCGGTAAGATTGGTAAGATTTTTATTTCTATTTGTAAAGGGTTTGGAATGAAGGTTCTTGCCTATGATTTATATCCCAATAAGGATGTTGATTATGAATATGTGGACTTAGATACTCTTTTCAGGGAAAGTGATATTATTTCACTGCACTGTCCTTTGACAGAACAGACGAAACATATTATTAACGAAGAGTCTATTGCCAAAATGAAACCACATACTATATTAGTGAATACTTCACGAGGTGGATTATGTGAAAGTCAGGCTTTGTTTAATGCATTAAAGGAGAAGCGGATCGGTGGAGCAGCATTAGATGTATATGAGGAAGAAGCTGAATGGTTCTTTGAAGATCATTCCGAAAAAGGAATTCAGGATGATACCTTGGCTCTGTTAACAGCTATGCCGAATGTACTGGTTACTTCACATCAGGCTTTTTTAACGGAAGAAGCTTTAAAAAATATTGCAGAAGTAACTTTGCAGAATGTGGATGATTATTTTGCAGGAAAAAAATTGGAAAATGAGATTATATAGAATACAGAGAGGTACTGAAGATGGAAAAGGAAATGTTAAGTAAAATTAAATTAGTTTGTAGTGATGTGGATGGAACTTTAGTAGAAGAAGGGAAAGGTGGATTAAATCCGGAATATTATGATGAAATACGTCGTTTGAAAGAAAAAGGAATTATGTTTGCAGTAGTTTCCGGTCGTTCTTATGCAGGTTCCAGCCCTTTGTTTGCGCCGGTAATTGATGATGTTATCTTTATTAATGATAACGGTGCAGTTCTTACTTATCAGGGAAAGATTATTAAGTCCCACTCTATTCCGGACGAACTTGTAAAGGACATGGTAGGTGATTTGAAAGAAGAGTTAAAAGCAGTAACTTATCTTTCCGCCCTTACCGGAAGCTATGCCTGGGGCGGAAATCAGGAATTTTGTGATATTCTCCGTGATGACTTTGCGCTTGATGTTACGGAATTGGAAAAGATGCCGGAAAGCTTACCGGATGGTGCAGGAGTTATGAGTATCGGTGTTTATGATCCGGAAGATGCAGAAGCTGCAGTAGGTCAGGCGTTTATAGATAAGTGGAATCAGCATGAATTAATTCAGGCAGTTCCAGGAGGACAGTTCTGGTTCAATATTATTCAAAAGAACATTGATAAAGGTGTTGCTTTGAGAGAATTGATGGAAATGTATAACATTGCTCCGGAGGAAGTAATTGCCATTGGTGATAATATGAACGATATGGGCATGCTTACCTGTGTACCAAACAGTGTTGCGATTGGGAATGCCCGTCAGGAAGTAAAAGAGGTTTGCAAATATATTGCAGACACGAATGCCAATGATGGGGTACTGCAGATATTGAAGAAACTGTAATTGGGAAGGGGAACTATAGAAGATGAGATTTGTAATTCAAAGAGTAAAACATGCCTCAGTTACAGTAGAGGAACAGGTAATTGGAAAAATCAATAAAGGGTTTATGGTCTTGATTGGTGTATGTGAGACAGATGATGAAAATGTTGCGGATAAAATGGTAAAGAAATTGATCGGACTTCGAATTTTTGAGGATGAGAATGGTAAGACCAATCTGGATTTGCAGAGTGTAGGAGGAGAATTGTTACTAGTTAGCCAGTTTACTCTTTATGCTAACTGTAAAAAAGGAAATCGTCCAAGCTTTGTAGAAGCTGCAAAGCCGGAAAAGGCGAATGCCTTATATGAATATATTATTTCTGAATGTAAAAGCAGGGTAGAAGTAGTAGAACGGGGAGAATTTGGAGCAGATATGAAAGTAGAGCTTCTGAATGATGGACCATTCACAATTGTATTGGATAGTGAGGAGTTATAGATTTTGCTTGACAAAACAAAGAGCTGACCGTATAATGCATATGTTGATGATTCGACATCGGGATGTGGCTCAGGTGGTAGAGCGCTACTTTAGGGAAGTAGAGGCCGCAAGTTCAAGTCTTGTCA
>CAZSBV010000114.1:0-6467 GCA_964605105.1 uncultured Lachnospiraceae bacterium
ACATGGGGATGGATTCATGAATAAAATAATTGTAATCGGAGCAGGAAAAACAGGACGAGGATTTATTGCAAGACTTTTGCAAGAAGCAGGAAAAGAAATTATTCTTGTGGATAAAAATGAAGATTTGGTAAATCAGTTAAATGAAAAAAAGGAATTTGAAGTACGTTTCTTTGGTGGAGTAAGAGAAGCTTACAAAGTAAACAATTTTGAGGCTTATACTTGGCAAACAGAAGGTTTGAAAGATATTTTTGCCGATGCAGAGCTGGTTTTTGTCTCTGTGGGAGGACAGAATTTAAAAGATGTGGGAGCGGAGCTTTCCAAAGTTTTAACAGAGGAGAAACATTATTATATTGTAACTGCTGAAAATGCTTCCAAACCATCCGTGACATTAAAGGATGCCATTGGAAAAGAAAATATTTCTGTCAGTGAATCGACAGTGTTCTGTACGACCATCGAAGATGAAGGAATTCATATTAATTCTGAAAATTATCCTTATTTACAGTGTAATGCAGAATTATTGGATGGCTATATTCCGGAGGCAAAGACTATAAAGGTAATTTCTAATTTTTCGGATTTCCTTACCAGAAAATTATATACCTATAATGCGGCCAGCTGTGTCATTGCTTATTTGGGATGGAAAAAGGGATATACCAATTATGCGGATGCAGCGAATGATGAAGAAATCTTAGAATTATTGGATAAGAACTATGAAGTGACCAACAGAGTGCTTTGTAAAGAATTCGGTTATGAACCGGAAGACCAGAAAGAGTTTGCGGCACTTTCGAAGAATAAATTCTGTGACAGGACTATTGTAGACACTGTGGCCAGAAATGCCAGAGATCCACAGCGAAAATTGGCAGCAGAAGAAAGAATCATGGGACCCATTAAGCTTATGTATAAATATGGAGAGGATGCTTCTGTTCTGGAAAGAACTGCGGCTGCAGCCATTGAATACGATAATGATGGTGAAGATGCATGGAAAAAGATAAAGCAGGAAAAAACGGTAGAGGAAATTCTGACGGATATCTGTGGTCTGGAGGCGTCCAGTGAAGTATACAAAAATATTTTAAATTTAATTGAAAAATAGGTCGTTATTTTCGCACAAATAGGGTTTATGCATAGTAATTTAGTTACAATATTTGCGTAAACCCTTTTTTAAAATGTAAATTTATATTATAATATAACAGTACAATTTGCGATAGAAATGATATCTCAAATTAATAAGAAAACACATATTGGGAGGTAATATTTATGTTAAAAGGTATTCCAAAAATTCTTTCACCTGAGTTATTAAAAGTATTGGCAGAAATGGGTCATAGTGACAGACTTGTTATTTCTGATGGTAATTTCCCGGCAGAATCTATGGGCAAAAATGCAATCGTTATTCGTTGTGACGGACATGGTGTTCCGGAACTTCTTGACGCTATTTTACAGGTATTCCCATTAGATACATATGTAGAAAAACCGGTTAATTTAATGGAAGTAATGGCTGGTGACAATGTGGAAACTCCAATCTGGGATGTATACAAAGAAATTATTGCTAAATACGATGACAGAGGAGCAGATGCTGTTGGAAATATCGAAAGATTCAAATTCTATGATGAAGCAAAAGAAGTTTATGCTATTATCGCTACAGGGGAAAGCGCACTTTATGCAAACGTTATGTTACAGAAAGGTGTAGTAGTAGACTAATTATGAATACAGACCTGCCTGAAGGCTGTTGAGAACTTCAGGCAGGAATTTAAAGATTACATTTCGTTGGCAGGGGAGATAAAAAAGTGAAATTTAAAGAGACTTCCAATGAAATTATAAGTGAGGAAATAAATGTTACAACAAGTTGAAACCATATTTGAAGATATGGCACCAATGTTAAAAGGTTTGAAGAAGAAAAATTATGAAGCGAATATGAAAGCTTTTCGCGAAAAAAATAATGAATTCTTTTTCAGTATGATGGATCAGTTAAAAACGGAAAATAAAGAAGCTGTAGCAAAACATATATCGAATTCTTTTGTGGCAGCAGTAAAGCAATTATTTGAAAAAAATGGAAAGATCAAGGGAAATATGCAAATGGATCTGAATTTTTTTATGATTTATTATGTGTTCCCGTCAATCCTTATGACGCAAAGCGATGATGCAAAGTTAATGGCAGATACTTTATGCGAAACATGGGGAAAATCTTTTAAAGATAGTAAAATTGGATATACAGACTATGATACCTTGTATCAGTCTTTTAAAGAAAAAATATTTGGTATTTTTTAATTCTTTGTAACAAAGAAATTTGACAAAAGATGAGTCGAATTCTTGTGAGGGATATAGAAAGTAAAACGAAAAGAGAGGGCAAAATTTATGAGCAAATATTTTTTGGCAGTGGATATCGGAGCTTCCAGCGGAAGACATATTTTAGGAAGTTATGAAAACGGTAAAATTGAATTAGAAGAAGTTCATCGTTTCTGGAACGGTATGGATAATGTTGACGGAACTCTTTGCTGGGATACAGAAAGATTATTCAATGAAATCATTACCGGTATGAAGAAATGTAAAGAAATGGGTAAAATCCCTGCAACTGTTGGTGTAGATACATGGGGAGTTGACTTTGTTCTTTTGGATAAAGATGAAAACATCGTTGGACAGACAGTTGGTTATCGTGATAGCAGAACAGATGGAATGGACGAAGAAGTTTACAAGATCATTCCGGAAGATGAATTATATGCAAGAACCGGTATTCAGAAAGCAATGTATAATACCATTTATCAGTTAATGGCGTTAAAAACACAGAATCCTGAATATTTGGAAGCAGCAGATGCAATGCTTATGATTCCGGACTATTTCCACTATAAATTAAGCGGCAAAAAAGTACAGGAATATACAGAAGCTACTACAGCTCAGTTAGTAAATCCTAATACCAAAGATTGGGATTATGAATTAATTGAAAGATTAGGCTTTCCGAAAGGAATTTTCCAGAAAATCCTTATGCCTGGTACACCGATCGGCAACTTGACTCCTGAAGTACAGGAAATGGTAGGCTTCGATTGTCAGGTGGTATTACCTCCGACACATGATACAGCTGCGGCAGTTATGGCACTTCCTACAAATGCAGAAGATACTTGTTATATCAGTTCCGGTACATGGTCTCTTATGGGTGTAGAAACAAGCACACCTAACTGTTCTGAACAGAGTAGAGAGGCAAACTTCACAAATGAAGGCGGTTACGGCGGAAAGATTACATACCTTACAAATATCATGGGTCTTTGGATGATTAACTCCGTTCGTAATAAATATGTTCCGGATATGTCTTATGGTGATCTTTGCGAACAGGCATCTCATGAGACAATTGCTTCTATAGTAGATTGTCAGGATGAATGTTTCCTTGCGCCGGAAGATATGGCAGAAGCTGTAAAAGATTACTGTAGAAAAGAAGGTCAGGAAGTTCCGGAAACTATCCCTGCAATTGCAAGCGTAATCTATAATTCTCTTGCAAAATGTTATGCTTTAAAATTGGAAGAAATCCAGAAGATTACAGGTGTTAAATATGAAAGATTGAACATTATCGGTGGAGGTTCTAATGCCAAATATTTAAATGAATTAACTGCAAAATACACAGGAATTCCTGTAGTTGCAGGACCTGGTGAAGCAACAGCTATCGGTAACATCTTAGCGCAGATGATGGGTGAAGGAACCTTTGCTGACTTGAAAGAAGCAAGAAACTGCGTTGCAAAATCCTTTGATGTTAAAATTTTTGAATAATTTGTAACTATTCAGAGCCAAGCGAATTAATAAGGAATTTGGCGTGAATGCTTGCATTCATGGACAAATTTTCTTGTTAATTCATTTGGCGAGAAGCCACAGCGAGGAAATCTGTAAGATTTTCGAGCTGGCTCTGGATAGTTACAATAATTTGATTGAACGAACGATAGATAATAAAGGTATGGTATAGACATGAGTAACAGTAAGACAAAAACAATCTGTTTTACAAATAATAAAGGTGGTAGTGGAAAATCTACCGCATGTGCTAATCTGGCTTACGAGTTGGCGCAGGCAGGAAAGAAAGTTCTTTTGATTGATGGTGATATGCAGTTAAACTTATCCCTTTCCTTTTTTGATGAAGATAAGGTGCTGGATATGGCAGAACGTGAGGATAATCTATATTATGCGATTCGCGGTAAAAAAGATTTGAAAGAGTATATTGTTTCCACACCTTATGAAAATCTGGATTTAGTTCCATCGTCTACTCTTATGAGTCAGATTGAATATGAATTATTTACTATGATGCAGAGAGAATATGTATTAAAGAAATGTCTGAAAGGTGTTTATGAATCGGAAGAATATGATTACGTTCTGATAGATGCACCACCTACCTTGGGAACATGGGTAATCAATATTCTGTGTACGGCAGATTATGTGATTGTACCGGTCGAGGCATCCCCATGGGGCTTGTTTGGTCTTGCAAATATGTTTGATTTCTTAACCGGAATGAACGAAATGACAGAAGCAAAAATCATGGGTGTTCTGATTACAAAAGTAGATGAAAGAAAGAACTACTATAAGCAGACAAAAGAAATTTTGGGAAGTTATGAAAATATCCATGTATTTGATTCTTTTATTCATGTAGATTCTTCTATAGAATGGGCGCAGGACGCATCTGTTCCGGTAGCTGTCTATAAGAAGAGTACACGAAGTGCAAAAGAATTTGAAAATCTGGCGAAGGAGGTCATTGAATATGGCAGTAGGTAAAGGTAGTATGGCGAGAGCTTCCAAAGCGGCAGCAGGAAAAAAAGCCGATACAAAAGCAGCGGTTGTTGCTAATGTAGATGAAAAAGTAGTGGAAGCTGTGGGGGCAGAAGTGACTGAAGAAGCACCAAAAGCAGAAACAAAAAAGGCAGCACCTAAAAAAACAGCTGCAAAGAAAACTACAACAAAGAAAGCAGCTCCTAAAAAAGAAGAGCCTGTTGCGGCCAGTACAGTGGTAGCGGCTACTTCTGAACAGGTCATGAAACAGATTGTATATCAGAAGAGTGCTCAGGTATTGGATAGAGAACCTGAAGCAAATGAAACCTTTGGAATTGGTGAGGCAATGCCGATTTACTTATTCTAGAGCAGAATTCTCGTAATAATAGAAAGCGCTATTTGCAGTGATTGCAAATGGCGCTTTTTTTACGCTTTATTTTAAAAGAAAATATAGTTTAATAGCAAAAGAAAAATCAAAGAAATGATTCTGGTATGGAAAGAAATGCTATAATTAATAGAAAATGGGGATAAATAAAAAAAGGTGTAACACAATGTATATTGTGTTACATCCTTTACACTTTATATATCGGATGGGAAGAAAAATACTTAACAGTTGATTGCAAATTTTTTAAAAATAATTTAAGTCCAATAATTTAAGTATACGGTACAAGGAGGTCCTTTCCCACCAAAGGCTTAATGTGTGAGTCTTTTCTTCCTATAATAATATAGAAAAAGGAGAAAATACATGAATACAGCGCAACCAATTAGAAATCCGGAAGATTTGAAAAAACTAAAGAATTACTATGTTGTAGAAGAACCTAATGCAAGAAATCAATTATTGATTATTATGGGGCTAAATACCGCTTTGCGAATTTCAGATATTTTATCTTTGAAATGGGGGTCTGTGTATGACTTTGATAGAAAGAAATTCAAAAGTCATATAATTCTGGTGGAACAAAAAACCGGTAAAGTATCTCAAATTTATATGAATCAGAATATTCAAGAAGCATTAAAAGAATACAGAACGGAGTTGAGAAGCAATAAAAAACTAATCCGTAGAGAACAATATCTTTTCCGTCATACAAATAAGAATGTTCCTATTTCAAGAGTTCAGGCGTTCCGGTTGATTAAAGATGCGGCGGAAGGCTGTAATATTTCCGGAGTGATATGCTGCCATTCGTTAAGGAAGACTTTTGGATATCATGCATGGAAACAGGGAGTACATCCTGCCATGTTAATGAATATTTTTAATCACTCATCTTATCAGATTACCAAAAGATATCTAGGAATTGAACAGGATGACAGAGACTTAATTTTTGAAAATATTATATTGTAAGAATGATCTAAAAGCGTGTGAACCCTTATTAACAGAGGGTTTACACGCTTTTTCTTTTTGGAAATGTAACACAATATACATTCTGTTACATTTTGGAAAAATTATAAGGAGATAACCTAGATTCAAGGAGGAAAAACGATGCTTCGGATGTCAGTAAAAAATGAAGAATACATCATGATTGGTGATGATATAAAAATTGTATTTTTAGGCGGCGGCGGTGGTCAGACCAGAATTATGATAGATGCTCCAAAAGAAGTGAATATTGTAAGAAGCAGAGCCATTGAAAAAAGAATTCAGGACCCTGAACTTCTGGCGAAGATGCCTAAATACCACGCAGAACCGGAACATCCGGAAAAGTATAAGAAGAAATCAAAAGTAGTGATTGTGAAGAATGATGTATAAGGAA
>CAZSBV010000115.1:0-6408 GCA_964605105.1 uncultured Lachnospiraceae bacterium
AAATTGTATACCGTACAGAAAAATTTGAGGATAATGTGCGTACATTCTGTATGAACCCTTATGGGGCAGTAGTTAATGAAAATACGAACGGAATTGTAACCGTAAACGGACATAGTTATGAAGATCCGAAAAAGCATACCGAAAATACTAACTTTGCATTATTGGTAGCAAAACATTTCTCAGAACCATTTAAAGACAGCAACGGCTATGGTGAAAGTATTGCCAGATTATCCAATATGTTAGGTGGTGGCGTTATCGTTCAGCGATTCGGAGATTTAGTACGTGGACGTAGAAGTACTGTAAATCGTATTGAAGAAGGTATGGTTCGTCCAACATTGGCTGCAACTCCGGGAGATTTGAGTCTGGTACTTCCAAAACGAATTTTAGACGGAATTATTGAAATGATTTATGCATTAGATAAAATTGCTCCGGGAACTGCAAATGACGATACACTTTTATATGGTGTAGAAGTTAAATTTTACAATATGGAAGTAGAAGTGGACGAAAATCTGGAATGTAAGCATAAAGGACTTTACATTATTGGAGATGGAAGTGGTGTAACTCATTCCTTATCTCATGCATCAGCAAGCGGAGTTCATGTTGCAAGAAAGATTGTAGAGAGCAGAAATAACTAGTATAGAGTGATGCCAGATATTAGTGTAAAGTTTAAAGCTTTTAGCTGTATCTGGAGTCGAATAAACTAGTTTGAAAAATGAATTGGAAAATGTAAGGAGTTCTATGAGATTAAGAAATGTTCTGATTGTAGTAAATGATATGGAAAAATCCAAAGCATTTTATAAAGAGTTATTTGGTTTAAGCGTTGTTTTGGACCAGGATGGAAATGTAATTTTAACGGAAGGTCTTGTTTTACAGGATGCCGGGATTTGGAAAGGATTTCTTCAGAAAGATATTGTGTGGAAGAATCATGCCACAGAACTTTATTTTGAAGAAAACGATATAGAAGCTTTTGTGAAAAAGTTGGAAGCATATCCGGAGCCAATTCAGTATGTAACTACTTTGATGGAGCATTCCTGGGGACAAAAGGTAGTTCGTTTCTACGATCCGGACGGAAATCTAATCGAAGTGGGAACACCGATGTAGTAAATAATAAAAGGAAAAAGTAGTATGTATAACTTCAAATATTATACCCCAACTAAAGTTTTGTTCGGAAAAGGAACAGAAGACCAAGTTGGTCAACTTGTAAAAGAACAGAAGTGTAAAAAAGTCCTGATTCATTACGGAATGGGAAGCGTGGTACGAAGTGGTCTATTAGATAAAGTGAAATCGGCTTTAGATACAGAAAATATTTCGTGGGTAGAATTAGGTGGTGCAGTACCTAATCCAAGACTTTCCTTAGTTTATGAGGGAATTGAATTGGCTAAAAAGGAAGGCGTTGACTTTATTCTTGCAGTTGGTGGAGGAAGTGCCATAGATTCAGCAAAAGCGATTGGTTATGGTGTGTTTAATGAAGGGGATGTCTGGGAACTGTATGACAGAAAGAAGCAGGCATTAGGCTGTGTACCGATTGGTGTTGTATTGACTATGGCAGCCACAGGAAGCGAAATGAGTCAGTCATCTGTAATTACCAAGGAAGAAGGCTGGATTAAGCGCGGTTACAGCAGTGATTATGGGAGACCTGTGTTTGCCATTATGAATCCGGAATTGACTATGACTTTGCCGGATTATCAAACAGCTTGTGGTTGTACTGACATTCTCATGCATACAATGGAACGTTATTTTGTTTCCGGGGATACTATGGAAATGACAGATATCATTGCCGAAGGTCTTATGAGAACTGTAATAAAATATTCCAGAATTCTGGAAAGAGAGCCTGATAATTATGAAGCCAGGGCAGAAATTATGTGGGCAGGAAGCCTGTCTCATAATGGACTGACCGGATGTGGTGCGTCTGGAATGGATTTTTCTACCCATGGACTGGAACATGAACTTGGCGGGTTATACGATGTAGCTCACGGAGCAGGATTGGCGGCATTGTGGGGAAGCTGGGCAAGATATGTATATAAAGACTGCTTGAACCGTTTCTACCGTTTTGCTATTGAAGTCATGGGCGTAGAAAATCAAGGCAGTAAAGAGGATGTGGCACTGAAAGGTATCGAAAGCGTGGAAGCATTTTTCAAAGAAATTCATATGCCAACTTCTTTAACTGAGCTGGGTTTACAACTATCCGATGAAGAATTGGAGTTAATGGCACATAAATGCAGCATTGCTTCCGGCGGGAAAAAAGGTTCTGCTAAGGTTCTGGTAGAAGAGGATATGTTAGCAATTTATAAAATGGCAAGGTAATATTTATTTGCAAATTATTTAATAATCAATAAGTTTTGTGCATGGATGTATTTAGTGATACTTTCAGCAATTTCTTTAGGTGAACCGACGAAATTGCCCGATGCCCAGTAATAAAAAGCATTGTACAGACCACCGGAGAGGAAGAAGAGAGCTGCTTCTTCCTCACTGGTGGTTTTTAAGTTGTTAAAAACATAATCAAATTGTTCTTTTACAAGGTAAAACATGTCTGCTTTTAGTAATAACTGTGCCAGCTCTTTATAATTGTATAAATGCGCAAAAAGGTCTGTAATATATTCTGTAAAATTACTGTCGTGTCGATTGGCCTCTCTGGAAATCATAAATTCATATTGAATGTCATTCAAATATTTTCTTATAACATCTTTTTTATCTTCAAAGTTCCGGTAAAAAGAAACACGTCCCACACCGGCGCGTTTGGTTAATTCTGTAATAGAGATATCATTGAAATCTTTCTTTTCCATTAACTGTATTAAGGCAATAGTTATACTTTCGGTTACTATTTTATTGCTTTTTCTGTCTATATCCATGATACAAAATCCCCCCAAATGTTTCAAAATTGTTTATAACTATTGCATTTCGAAAAAAGAATGATACACTTGTTTCATTCTTAAATATAACGAATTTAAGAAAAAAAGAAAAGAGATTTTGTTGCATTTATTGGAAATTATATGCATGCATTTTTTACAACTCGTAACAATGAGGAAAAAGAAGCAGATTTAGTAATGAAAGGAAATTAAAAATGAGTGTTAGAATTATATGTGATTCAGCAAGTGATATTACACAGGAACTGGCGAAAGAATTGGGTATTACAGTTCTTCCATTAAAGATTATCTGGGGAGAAGAAGAATATCTGGACGGAGTAACTATGAAGACCAAAGAGTTTTTTGAAAAGCTGGTGGAAACAGATGAACTTCCAAAAACCAGCCAGTTGTCGCCATATGATTATGAAAAAGTATTTAAAGAAGTTGCAGAAGCAGGAGATACAGCAGTATGTCTTACTGTTTCCTCTAAATTGTCCGGTACTTATCAGAGTGCCAATATTGCAAGAGAAGATTATGAAGACAGTATTATTGTAGTAGATACCTTAAATGCTGCTTTGGGAGAACAGATTATTGTAAAAAGAGCTGTTGAACTTCGCGATAGTGGAAAAACAGCTCAGGAAATTGCAGATATTATCAATGAAGAAAAGAAAAATGTAAAAGTAGTTGCTTTAATTGATACTTTGGAGTATTTAAAGAAGGGCGGAAGAATTTCGCAGGCTGTGGCTATCGCAGGGGCAGTATTAAATATTAAACCTGTAATTGCTATTGAAGACGGTGAAATTGTTGTTTTAGGAAAAGCCAGAGGATCTAAGAACGGCAACAATAAGTTAATGGAATTAGTGAAAAAAGCAGGCATTGATTTTACCAGACCTTTCGTATTAACCTATGCGGGTTTAAGTGATGCTTTGTTACAAAAATATATTGAAGACAGTAGTTTTTTATATGAAGGAAAAATAGATAAATTACCAATTACCGCTATGGGCAGTGTTGTTGGAACCCATGTAGGTCCGGGAGCTATTGGAGTTGCGTTCTTTGCGGAACAATCTTAGATTGACAAATAATTTAATAGTTGTAAATTTGACCACAGTGTAAATGCTGTGGTTTTTTACATGTTGAATTCAGGATGTATTTGAAGTAGAATTTTCCTCAAAAAAGTAGGCTTAGTATCAAAAATATGTTACAATAGTAAAAGCAATTTTAGTTGCCAAGTATCCGAAGGAATACTCAGGTGTGTGTTCTGCGGGTGAAAGAGAAGGGAGAATTTCGTATGGGGAATAAAGAATTAATAGAAAGTGGAAAGGCAGTATTGGGATTGGAACTTGGTTCTACCAGAATTAAAGCCGTGTTAATTGATAAGGCGCACAATCCAATCGCTTCCGGTGGTTACGAATGGGAAAATCAGTTAGTAAATGGTATCTGGACTTATGATTTAGATGAAGCCTGGAAAGGGGTACAGGCTTGTTATCAGGATTTGAAAAAAGATGTTTTGGAGAAATATGGGGTTACTTTAAAGAAAGTAGATGCTATTGGTATTTCCGGCATGATGCACGGATATGTTCCTTTTAATGAAAAAGATGAATTGTTGGTTCCTTTCCGTACATGGCGTAACACCATGACAGAAGAGGCAGTTAAGGAATTGAGCGAAGTGTTCCGGTTCAACGTGCCTCAGAGATGGAGTATTGCCCATTTGTATCAGGCAATTTTAAGTGGAGAGGAACATGTTCCTCAGATTACATATATGACTACTTTGGCAGGTTATATTCACTGGAAACTGACCGGTCAGAAAGTGATGGGAATCGGCGAAGCATCCGGCATGTTCCCGATTGATGCTGAAACGAAAGATTATGATGCTTCCATGATTGAAAAATTTGATAATTTGGAAAAAGTAAAAGCATTTCCGTGGAAAATCAAAGAAATTTTACCAAAAGTATTGGTAGCAGGTGAATCAGCAGGTGTGTTAACAGAAGAAGGTGCAAAATTATTAGATATTAGTGGTGAGCTGGAAGCAGGAATTCCGATGTGTCCACCGGAAGGCGATGCAGGAACCGGTATGACAGCAACGAATTCTGTTGGTGTTCGAACCGGTAATGTGTCCGCAGGAACTTCCGTGTTTGCGATGGTAGTTTTGGAAAAAGCACTGGAAAAAGTGCATGAAGAATTGGATATCGTAACTACACCGGCAGGAGATAATGTAGCTATGGTACACTGCAATAACTGTACTACAGATTTGAATGCATGGGTAAACTTATTCGGTGAATTTGCTTCCTGCATGGGACTTAACGTAGATAAGAATGAATTGTATGGAACTCTTTACAGAAAAGCTTTGGAAGGCGACAAAGATTGTGGCGGTCTGGTTGCTTACAATTTCTATTCCGGTGAACATATTGCAAGAGTCAATGAAGGAAGACCGATGTTTGTAAGAACACCTTCTGCAAACTTTAATTTAGCAAACTTTATGAGAACTCATTTATATGCTTCGCTTTCTTCTTTGAAGATTGGTCTGGATATTTTATTAAAAGAGGAAAAAGTAAAAGTAGACAGAATCTATGGTCATGGAGGACTTTTCAAGACGAAAGGCGTTGCACAGGGAATTTTAGCAGCTGCATTTGACGCACCGGTTGCGGTTATGGAAACTGCAGGAGAAGGCGGTCCATGGGGAATGGCAATTTTAGCATCTTACATGGTTCATAAGGAAGATGGAGAAACATTGGAAAATTTCTTAAATAACAAAGTGTTTGCAGACAGCAAGGGTGAAGTTATGGAACCAGTAGCAGAAGATGTGAACGGTTTTGAAGAATATATGAAGGTATATGTAAGTGCGCTTGAAGTTGAACGTAAGGCTGTAGAAACAATTAAGATGAAATAGTTGTGAAAGTAATTATAATGTAGTATTTTGAATGAGAAATATCAGATGCTGTTTTGACAGTGTCTGATATTTTTATGAGAAAAGATAAACCCGATTCGTAATTAGGGTAAGTATGAGTAGTTTTCTAGTCAATAATATTTTAAGTCGTGTTTGACAGAAATAATAATATAGGTATAATAGATTTTGATTTATTTAAGCAAAGGAGAATTGAAATTATGGGCATGGATATGGGTGCAATGATGAAAATGATGGCAGCTAAAAATCAGTTTGAAAGAAATCATCCGAAATTTTTTTCTTTCTGCAAGGCTGCATTTGGAAAAGGAGTAGAAGTAGATACTATTTTTGAAATCAGTGTTACCAAGCCAAATGGAGAAACATTAACTACAAATTTAAAAGTTTGTCAATCAGATTTAGATTTGTTTGAAGGATTAAAAGATTTGGGAAGACAGGGCTAGGAAAAATGAAACATATTCCGGATAGAAATGATGATATAGACAAATATTCAGTTATGAAAGAGGAAAAAGGGAGCTTGTCTTTAATTGTGGTAGCGATTATTATTGTTATCATAATGTTTATAATGAGCATTTAATTTAAAAAGTGAACTTTTTTTATGATTAAGGAACAAAGAGGAGAAAATTATGGAAAGAGAGCGTTTGGGAAGCCGATTGGGATTCCTGC
>CAZSBV010000116.1:0-6402 GCA_964605105.1 uncultured Lachnospiraceae bacterium
TTTGCTTCCAAATGTACGGAAAGTGCAACTTTTTTTCCTGCAAAAGGTTTTGTTTTGCTGAATTCTTCTTCTAACATTCTAAGAAGGTCACAATTTCTTTTTACCCATTCGATTTTCTTTTCACCGGATTCGGCCAGATTAATATCTCTGATTTCGCTACTCATTAGTTCTTTCTCCTTTTCTCAAATATCTACGCGGTTTCTTTCTTCTCCTGCTGCAAAAGCTTCTATATTCTTATAAACTTCTTCCAGACAACGTGTACGTGCTTCTACGCTTGCCCATGCCATATGCGGAGTAATCAATAACTTACGACTATCCTGTATTTTACCCAGAGGATTTGTTTTTTCCATAGGTTCTACTCCCAGTACATCCAACCCTGCTCCTGCAATCACGCCTTCTTCCAAAGCCTCATATAAGTCAGCGTCATTCACTACAGGACCTCTGGCTACATTTACTAAAATAGCGGTAGGTTTCATCTTTCTTAAAGTGTCTTTGTTAATCAAGTTTCTGGTTCTATCTGTTAGAGGACAATGAAGAGAAAGAATATCCGATTCTTTCAAAAGGGTATCTAAATCTACTCTTTGATACTCCTTGGTTTCATTCAATCCTGAAGCAGAGTAAAATATTACCTTGCATCCAAAAGCTTCTGCAATAGACGCCACTCTTCTTCCTATATTACCTAAACCGATAATCCCCCAGGTCTTGCCTTCCAGCTCATTATACTTTTCATCAAAATTAGAAAATCCCAACTGATTACTGTAAGCACCGGACTTTACATAGTTATCATAATATCCAATCTTTTCCAAAACATACAGTGCCAACGCAAAAGTATGCTGAGCTACTGCCGGAGTAGAATAGTTTCTTACATTTGCTACGGCAATATTTCTTTTTCTGGCATATTCCAGATCAATGTTATCAAAACCTGTTGCAGTAACACATAAAAGCTGTACATCCGGAGCATCTTTTAACATATCTTCATCCAGACGGCTTTTATTGAAAATAATCACATTGGCATCTTTGATCCATTCTTTACAGGATTCCCTGTCTGCTACATCATGCGCTTCAAATTCTCCCAAACGTTCAAAAATAGATACATCCATATCCATTCCCACGCTATTTCGATCTAACATTACAATTTTCATATCCTGTTCCCCTCTTGTCTACACATGATACACATTTGGCCCAATGCCGTAGAGATTATAACATGTTAAAAGCAGGTATGGCAACCTTTTCAAGTCAATTACCTACCCGCTCCTTACCTTTTTTAAGCTAAAATTTCTCTTAAGATTTCTTTCAATTCTCTGTCTTCCTCTTCCCCAAAGAAATTCTTACCTTCTTCTATTTCTTTTTCCTCTTCTGCTTTAAAGGAGGTATACAAATATGTCTTCCCATTCTCTAAGAAATCAGAAAGGTTCATTTGTATCATCTTTTTCTTTCCTTCCAAATCCAGACAGCCTGCCAAAGAAAAATGCAGATACATTCCAAACAAACTTACAATATAAAAAGGGAGTACTTGTCCCAAAGTTTTTCCATCAATAATCCCTTTGCAAGCTCCCACTCCCGCCAGGAAAACAGCTAATAACAATGTCTGTCCTGACAGATGCTTGATCCAACTGACTTTATATCTTCCAATGGTTAATTGCTGAAGTTTTTTATCTATGTAAACAGCTGTATTTGTAATCTTTTGCTTTTCTTTTAAATATTCCTCGATCCAGTCTTTTAAAATCTTTGGTCTCTCTTCTTCTAAATTTTCAGATGCTTTCACCATCCGCAGCATATAATATGTAATTATAAGCTGGCAAGAAACACTCACTAACAGCGCCCCAAAAATTCCTGTAAGCAGCAGCCATTGTTCTAATAGAAATTGCTTCATAATTTAAACCTCTCTCCACAATATTATTTTTACTTCAAACAGAAGTTCTAATGTACATCATCAGTATAAAAAAAAGAATTTTCACAGACAATATGAAAAGGCCCCTAAAGTATCGTATTATTGTTTGCTTTTCTCACCTTTTTCGTCAGGATATCTAATGAAAAGAATACTGGAAAGACCTGTTATTTTCTGCTATACTACGAGTATTAATATAGTAGTAGAAAAGAGGAATTTATATGAAATATAAAACACAGGGCGTATGCTCCAGCTTAATTGATATTGAAATGGATGGAAACATTATTAAATCCGTAAAATTTACAGGTGGTTGTAATGGTAATCTTCAGGGAATTAGTGCTTTAGTAAAAGATATGACGGCAGAAGAAGCCATTCGCCGTTTGAAAGGAATTCGTTGTGGTTTCAAAAACACATCCTGTCCTGACCAGTTGGCAAAAGCGTTAGAAAGTATCGTTACAAACAATTAACTTTTGAAAGGTTTTATTATGAATAAAAAAATCGTATTAACCGGCGGTGGCACTGCCGGACATGTTACTCCAAATATTGCGCTCCTTCCTTTCTTAAAAAATGAGGGCTATGACGCTTATTACATTGGTTCTTATAACGGTATTGAAAAACGTTTGATTGAAGATTTTGATGTTCCTTACTATGGAATTTCTACCGGTAAATTCCGACGCTATTTTGATTTGAAGAATTTTTCCGATCCTTTCCGTGTAATGAAGGGGTATTCTCAGGCTTTAAAAATCTTAAAAGAATTAAAACCGGATATTGTATTTTCCAAAGGCGGTTTTGTATCTGTTCCAGTCATCAGAGCTGCTGCCTCTTTAAAAATACCATGTATTATACATGAATCCGATATGACTCCCGGACTGGCAAACAAATTATGTATTCCGGTTGCGACCAAAGTTTGTTGTAACTTCCCGGAAACTATCAAATATGTTCCTTCCGGCAAAGCCATTCTTACCGGCTCCCCCATTCGTTCAGAGCTTACTACCGGCAGCAAATTAGCTGCCTTAGAACTGTGTGGCTTTACCGCAAACAAACCGGTAGTCATGGTAATTGGCGGTTCTCAGGGTGCCGCAAGCGTTAATATTATGGTACGAGAAGCCTTACCAAAATTATTAAACGATTTCCAGGTAGTCCATATCTGCGGAAAAGATAAGGTAGACAATTTAATGCTGAATATTCCTGGATATAAACAGTTTGAATATTTAAAAACCGACTTAAAGGATGTATTTGCCATGGCTGATGTTGTGGTTTCCAGAGCCGGTGCCAATGCAATCTGCGAATTGTTGGCATTAAAAAAACCCAATCTTTTAATTCCTTTACAAGTAGGAAGCCGTGGTGACCAGATTTTGAATGCCCGCTCCTTTGAAGAACAGGGCTTCAGTATGGTAGTTCGAGAGGATTATATTGATTGTGATATTCTTGTGGATAAGATTAATGAATTATACCAAAATCGCCAGATTTATATTGACAAAATGTGCGAAAGCAATCAGTTGAATTCTATTTCGACTATTATAGAATTAATAAAAGAACATAGTAAATAATTTGAAACTAAAAGGCTGTTTCTAAACACTGCTCATGGTTTTCTAAAACCACCGGCATTTGTTTACAACAGCCTTTACTTTTTCTTATTTCAATGCTTCTACAATGGCATCCAATTCTTCACCTGTTGGCTGCCCCGGTTTCCATCCGATTACCTGTCCATCTTCTTTGTAACGAGGAATCACATGCATATGGAAATGAAAAACAGTCTGACCGGCTGCCTCTTCGTTGTTCTGTACAACATTTACTCCATCGCAGCCCAGTTTATCCTTCATTTTAAGAGCAAGCTTCTTTGCCATTTTTATAGCTTCGCCTGCTGTTTCTTCCGGTAAATCATATAAATTTCTATAGTGATCTTTTGGAAGAATCAAAGCATGCCCTTTTGTTGCCGGTCCTACATCCAATACTACTTTGAACATATCGTTTTCTTCAATCGTTCTGGATGGAATTTCTCCATTTGCAATTTTACAAAAAATACAATTATTGTCTTTCATAATTTTCTCTCCATTTCGCTCTATCTATTTGGAAAAAATAAAAATCTGATCCAAAATTCTTAACATTCCGAAATCACCCTTCATTGTCATTTCGCCTGCCATAAATGCTCTCTGGAAGGACATTCGCCCTGCAGTGATACCGCCTAATACAGTTTCATTTATTTGAACCGTTACATCCGCTTTTTCCATTTCCCCATAATATACTTCTAACTGGGTTACATTTACTTCTATAATAAGTGCCTTGGATTGTCCTTCTATCTGAAATTTATATGTACCTTCAAATCCTGCCTGTGGTTTAAATGCATCTTTAAACTCATTGATAAAAAGTTTAGAATCTTCCGTATCTTTTGTCTTCATCATACCTCGGAACATACTTGCCAGTTCCTGAAGATCTTCCTTCTGCTGCTGCACATAATCTTCATCCGATGCATACTGGGATAATTGTTCTGTTTCCTGAGGTGTCAGGCTGATAGTCTTGGAAACTGCTACTTTTTGTTTTACAGCCTGATTACTTGCCGGAAAACTTACCATTTTCTGATTAATAGTCCTATAAATATTTTCAGCTTTTCTTTCAATCAATCTTGCATAATCATCATTCATTTCCAACATGGCAAGATCTGCAATATATCCACACATTCCGGTACATGGTAACCCTCCCAGAATTTCCCATGCTACTCGAAGATTTAACTTAGCATCCCGTTCTCCGTAAGTAGTAGACATAACTACCGGACTCATATATAACTTGGTAATCTTCTCTTTATCTCCATATAACCAACAGGCATCTAAAAATTGCTGCATATAACCACCGATTCCATACCATTCCACGGTAGTCGCCAGAATAATTCCGTCTGCCTCTTTTAAAGTCTGAGGTAATGTAGTGATAGAATTCTTTAATTCATGTAAGTTGAATCGATCCACATCTACATGTAATTCTTCAAATACTTCCTGCATCTTATTGATGACATATAAAGTAGGGTCATCTAACAGCCCTCTTCCGCCATAATAGATATTTATTTTCACTTCGCATCCTCCTAATATAGACTCGCAAACACGCACTTCGTGCTCCCTATTTGCTCCGCAAATTGTTTGCTCGTTAATAGTGCAATAAAAACAAATGCCACCTTCGGTGTCGCTTGTTTTTATTTTGCACTATTACATTATACAACAATTATACTAACTTTACCAAGGAGGATTTCGTCATTTTTCTCGATTTCAAGAATTTCTCCGTTTTTCACGGGTAAGCCATTCAAAAATGTACCATTTGTAGAATTCATGTCCACAATTGCTGCTTTTCCATCTTTTTCTATGAATTTACAATGAATACGGCTAACAGATGCATCCGAAATACATAATGAAACTTCTTCTTTCATTTTTCCTACTGTACATGGAAAGTCCTTTAATACAAACTGTTTCTTTCTCCCTTTTTCCTTCCACTGTAACTTCAAGTATTCTTCATTATCATAAGAATCAAAGAATACGGTTTCTCGCATACCAACATCTATCTCCTGCAAAAGAAATTCTTCGTTTTTATCGTTCAGAGCCTGTTGGGTATTCTTTCTTTGAAAAAGAATCCATATTAAGAAAATGAGAAACAGCAGAAAAGAGAAACTTCTACAGGATATTTTTAAAAAGAAGGTTATCCCGGGCAGGAAACTACAAATCACAAAGATTATAGACACTATAAGAAAAAACAGAGGTATTTTTTCTCTTGAATTATCTTTTTGACTCTTTTCCTTTTCTTCGTTTACGGACTCATTAAGAAATGTTTCTTCCATTCTTTTTTCCTTGGATTCCATCCAAGGCTCTTCTGCATCTCCCATGTCTTTCCAAGGAGAAGTTTTTTTCTCCTTCATTTTTTGTCTCTTTAAGATACTTTCCTTTTCTAATACCGGCAGAAATTGATACAGAGAAAAATTAGGCTGACTTTGTTGCCGATAAAAAAGATATGCTGCATTAACTCCATTCTCGTCCCTATGATTTATCTTTTCCAGAAAAAACTCCGCCAATTTATGCAAAACCTTCTCTCCTGAATTCCATGGTAGAATCAATACATACAAGCTATCATTTTCTATATCTCTAAAGATATACTCCGGATCAATTACCACCATAGTCTCATTTAAAAGATACATTCTTAAATCTTCCAGTATCGTAGTTATCTGCTGAAATATAAGAACCATTTCTTCCAATTGCATTTCTTTATCTTTATATTCCTGTGCTAAAGTTCTCTTTTTACTAATATCTACATACCAAAAACCTTTTCCATCCTCCACACGTTCTTTACAGGGTAAAACTCCCGGAATCTTGTTTTTTTCTAACATTTTAAAGGAGTATTGACTAGAATCCACACTTCCCGGAATTTCAATCAACATATAATTTCCATATAAATCATTTCGATATCTGACTTCCATCTGCCTTCCTCACATTTCGTATTATATCCACCGGATTTATTCTGACTGCCTCTGTCTCACTTTC
>CAZSBV010000117.1:0-6380 GCA_964605105.1 uncultured Lachnospiraceae bacterium
ACCCACGTATCTAGCTTGGAAGGCTAGTGTTCTACCATTGAACTACACCCGCATGAAAGTCGGGGTGACAGGATTCGAACCTGCGACCTCCTGGTCCCAAACCAGGCGCTCTAGCCAAGCTGAGCCACACCCCGTTTTTGTTGTCTGCGTTTTTTGTATTCCCTCAACGCAAGACATAGTATATAACAAACCCAAGGCAATGTCAACACTTTTTCAAAAACTTTTTTTATTTTTTTAAATTCGCCGCAATGCCTTGATTTTACTGGGTTTGCGGCTTGTTTATTTTTATATTGGAACTAAAAAATATATATTTTTTTCAAATTTTATAGGTGGTGCAAGGTACATTCCACCTCGCCACTTTCATCTATTTCCATAATAATATAGGTATATCTTCTTCCTTCCTGACGTGGATATGTAAGGCTGCCGGGATTCAAAACCAATATTCCGTTTTGCTTGTCAATGACCGGACGATGAGTATGACCATAAATTACCATGTCCATTTTACGTTTTTTAGCTTCTCTCACCAGATGATCGTATCCCATGTTCACATAATACGGATGTCCATGAGTCACCAATGCTTTGTATTTTCCCAACTGCACAACTGCTTCACTTGGCAAATCCGAAAAAAAGTCATTGTTCCCCTGCACAATTACCGTTTTACAACCCGCCGCTTCTGATATCAGATATTCACTGCCTTCCACATCACCACAATGAATTACCATATCCATTTTTTCACTTTGCTCCAAAAGTTCCAGATACCCTCCATTTCTTCCATGGGTATCGCTGACAATCAGAATTTTCACTCGTTTTCCCTCTCTATAACTCGGATTTTTACATATATATCACTTAATTACATTTCTTAACTATAAATCATATTTTTCTTTCATGATTTCTTTCATGATACGCAACGCTTTTCCTCTGTGACTTGCTTCATTTTTCTGTTCCATAGTCAGCTCTGCTGTGGTACAGCCATATTCAGGAACATAGAAAATAGGGTCATATCCAAAACCATTGTCCCCTTTTTCCTCATATCCTATTCTTCCCTCTATAGTTCCTCTTGCAACCTCTACTGTTCCATCCGGAAATGCCGCTGCAATAGCGCAAACAAAACGTGCAGTTCTTTTTTCCTCTTCCACACCTTCCAGACGATGGATGAGGCTTTGATTCTTTATGGCATAAGAAGTATCTTCTCCCATATATCTGGCAGAATAAATTCCCGGTTCTTTATTCAAATAATCAATTTCCAAGCCGGAATCGTCCGCAAGAACGATTTCTCCACAGGCTTTTTGAATTTCCGTAGCTTTCATGATCGCATTCTCTTCAAAAGTAGTACCATCTTCCACAACTTCGACCTGAATACCTGCTTCTTTCATAGAAAGCACCTCTAAATTCATCCCTTCCAGAATAGAACGCACTTCTTTCATCTTCCCTTCATTGGAAGTTGCAAATATCACTTTTCTTTTCATAATTTATCTCATTTCTTCCCTTATTTCCTGTATTCCTTCAAAAATTCCCAACGCAATTTTTTCCTGATAATTATCCTTTTTTAACAAATCTGCTTCCTGCTTATTTGTCAGGTATCCCATCTCCACGCTGACTGCCGGAACACGTACCATACCAAGTAATGGATATTTATTCTGACTATCCCCAAAAATTCCAAGTGCTTTTCCCTGAATTTCTGTCACCAGATTCCTTTCTATAATATCAGCTGCGCGGGCATTGGTCATACCCGGACGATAGAAAAATTCATTGTACACCACCGAAGTTCCCTGAGTTCTTTCATTTGCGGCATCTGCATTCACATGCAAATCCACCACTAAATCAGGCTCTACCGCTTCGATCAATTCCGCTCTGCTTTCATTGGAAATATCTATATCTTCCTGGCGAATCAGGAAAATGCCAATTTCACTGTCTTCACCCACTTTTTCCAGTTCTTTTCCTACTTCCAGAGTAATCTTCTTTTCCTGAAGTTCATTTACAACATTTCCTTTATTATCTCCACCATGGGCAGCATTGACCAGAACAATAAAATCATATTGTTCTTTTTCATCTAATATACTCTCAATCAATGGTTTCAGATCCCCTTCCCCTTCCAGGTCATGTTCCTCTGTAATTACCACGGATTTTGTAAATGAATAAATCATCATAACAAGAAAACAGGCGATTCCCAAAGTCATTCCTGTCGCAATCGTTACTTTCCACAATCTCTCCATTATTTTTTGACATCTCTCCTCGGCGGTTTCGGACCGGGGAATTGTAAAAAGCGTGTTTTCATCATACCATTATAAATTTTGCGGTTCTTATCCGCTTTTCGCCCCATATCAGCTTCTGCATTTTCATAAGCTGTAATCATGTATAAAGACCAGCTGTCAAGAGCCCGGAATCTCTCTCCTATGGTAGCATATAACGGTTTCAAATTAGCTTTCTCTTCCAAACGTTCCCCATAAGGCGGATTCGTAATAATAAATCCATATTTTTTCGGATGGCTTAACGCTTCCACTCCACGGGTCTGAAAATGAATCAGATGATCCACTCCTGCCAGACGCGCATTTTCTCTGGCAATAGATACCATATGCGGGTCAATATCATATCCCTGAATATCTGTTTCCACTTTTAAATCTACCAAATCATTGGCTTCATCCAGACAATCATACCATTCTCTTTTTGCAATCAGATTTTTCCAGTCTTCTGCCAGGAAACTACGATTCATGCCCGGAGCCATATTCGCAGCCATCATTGCCGCTTCAATGGGAAAAGTTCCGCTTCCACAGAACGGGTCCACAAGAATTCTATCACCTCTCCAAGGAGTCAGCATAATCAATGCTGCTGCCAGATTTTCTGCAATCGGTGCCTTAGCAGTTAATTTACGATATCCTCTTTTATGGAGAGAATCTCCTGTCGTATCCAGACCAATCGTAACTTCATCCTTCATCAAGAACACTCGCAAAGGATAACTTGCACCTGTTTCCTCAAACCATTTGATATGGTAAATCCCTTTCAAACGTTCCACAATTGCCTTTTTCATAATTGATTGAATATCCGAAGGACTGAATAATTTACTTTTTACACTGGCTGCTTTTGCAACCCAGAATTTGCCATCTGCAGGAATAAATTCTTCCCACGGCAATTCCTTAGTCTTATCAAATAATTCCTCAAAAGTAGTGGCATAAAAGCTTCCAACTTTAATCAAAATTCTCTCTGCTGTACGCAAAAAGACATTTGCTCTGCAAACGGCCTCCTCATCCCCTATAAAGGTCACTCTACCATCCTCTACTTTGCTGACTTCATATCCTAAATCAATAATTTCTTTTTTTAATACGGCTTCCAGTCCAAAATGACATGGAGCAATTAACTCAAATTTTCTCATACACCTATATTACAGAAAAAGGATAGGTCTGTCAAAACCTATCCTTAAGTTTATTAATATTTATTTTCTGTAGAATCTTTGCAGTTGCTTCCGGATTTGTTGCTACTGCTGTTCTTCATGTTAGAACCACTATTCATAGAATTTTTATTCTGGGATTTGTTTGTTGAATTTGTTCCCTGATTTTTTGTTTCATTTTTAGATTCGTTGTATGAGTTTTTGTTCATATTCTACTCCTTCTTGCAGCTAAACTGCATCTGTTTTTTAGTTACAAGAGTAGTATGTCTCATTTCATTTTAAATTATTCACCGAAAAATATTTCGAATAAAACGATACATCATAATTCCGAACATAATCAAAAAGAAATACGGTAACAAACGTGACATAAGTGCAAATACTACAGTAAGTACACAAAAACTGACAACACAAATCAAAATCGTAAATAACCATCTCGGAATTTTAAAAGTTTTCCCTTTTACATTAAAATAACGGTAATTAGAGTCGTTCTCCACTTCGTCTTCCACGTATTCTTCAGTTACGGTTTCCCCGCCTTCCATTCCAAGTATGGTTTTCGCAATCAGACGCGGATCTCCTAAAGAGGCCATAACTTCTTCTTCCGCAATTCCCTTTCTGATCTGAGAATCAATATAATCCGAATAATAATTAATATGCTCATTGATTTCACGGGTTTCTAATCCGCTCGCTAAACTTCTTCTTAAACCATCCAAAAATTCTTGTTTTGACATTCTATAACCTTTCTATTTCCCAGCCGTTATATCTTTTACTACTTCGCCGGCTATAATCAGACCTACTACCGACGGTACAAAAGCACAACTTCCGGGAATACTTTTTCTTCTGTCAGTATTTTCTTCCTGCACTTTAACCTTTGATTCTACCGGTTCCTCTTTCGAGTAAACCACTTTGACGTTTTGAATTTTTCTTTTTTTCAATTCTCTTCTCATGACCTTCGCTAACGGACACACACTGGTCTTAGAAATATCTGCCACTTCAAAAGCGGTAGGGTCCAGTTTATTGCCTGCCCCCATACTGCTGATGACCGGTGTTCCTGCCGCTTTGGCTGCTTCAATTAACTGTAGTTTTCCCGTTACCGTATCGATACAGTCTACTACATAATCATATTTCGAGAAATCAAACTGTTCTGCCGTCTGAGGCAAATAAAAACATTTGTGTACCACCACATTTATATTAGGATTAATATCCAGAATCCTGTCCCTCATTACATCCACTTTATATTTTCCTACCGTGGAATGAAGGGCAACGATCTGACGGTTGATATTACTGACCGATACTGTATCGTGATCAATCAGTTCCAGAGTTCCTATGCCGCTTCTCGCCAAAGCTTCCGTAGCAAATCCACCGACTCCGCCGATACCAAATACTGCCACCGTAGCATTTTCCAGTTTTTTAATGCTATCCGTTCCTAATAAAATTTCAGTGCGGCTGCACCATGTCTCATTATTCTGCACTTTTCACGTTTCCTTTTTGATTTAATTTTGGCATCACTATTGCATAACCCACGATTCCTGCTAGCAACGTAAAAATAGCAATGAACTGGGACGTAGATAACATTCCTACAGTTCCTCTGTCATCATTTCTTAAAAACTCTACTGCAAATCTTCCTACACTATATAGGATCAGATACAACATGGAAGTTCTCCCACGCATAGGTCTCTTTGACGCATACCACAACAGCACTGCCATAATGATCAGATCCCCGCCTGCCATAATCAGCTGCGTAGGGAGCAGTTTCACACCATTCGGCGCGAAATCTGAATTGGTAAATACCACGCCCAACCAGGAATCTGTTTTTCTTCCATAGCAGCAGCCTGCGAGAAAACATCCCACTCGACCGAAAGCCTGCGCTAATGCTACCGATGGTATCATCAAATCCAGATAGGAAAGCATATCTATTTTCTTAATTTTGCAAAAAACATAAATTGCCAGTGCGCCTCCGATAATCCCTCCATATACCACAAATCCGGCTCCTGCCAGATACTGCATGGGATTCTGAAGGAAATTATCCCATTCTGTAATAATAAATAAAATTCTGGCTGCTACAAAACCAAAAATAACTGCTGAAAAAGTCATTCCATAAATATGGTCACCATTCAGCCCAAACTTTTTGGCTCTATAATCTCCCAGAAGCAATGCTGCCATTACTCCCAGTCCAATCATCAGACCATAGCCATGTATGGTAATCGGTCCAATGGTCAAAATCTCGTTATACATACCTATTCCTTTCACCGTGCCAAAACACGACACGTTATGAAACTTCTTTCTTCCTTATGCCTCTAATTCCGATGTACAATGAGGACATCTTGTAGCTGCCAAAGCAATCTTCTGTTTACAATATGGACATTCTTTCGTTGTGACCGGTGCCGGTTTTTCCTCTTTCTTAGTAATTTTATTAATGGCCTTAATCATAGTGAAAATAACCAAAGCAATTAACAGGAAATTAACTACAGCTGCAATAAAGGAACCGTAATTTAAAGTTGCTGCACCTTCCCCTTCGCCTAATACAATGCAAAGCTTGGAGAAATCCAGTCCTCCGGTAATCAAAGATAATACCGGCATCATAACATCGTTTACCAGAGAATTTACAATCGCTGTGAAAGCACCACCGATAATTACACCGACTGCCATATCCATAACGTTTCCTCTGGATATAAATTTTTTAAATTCTTCCATAAATTTTTTCATATAGTATTCCCCTCATTTCTGGTAGTATTCACTGCTCATACCGTTCCCAATGAAATACTTTGTTACATTGACGGCATAAACATGTTATTACTTTATCACAAAATATAGAGGCTTTCAATCAAAGGTATCTAAAGGTTTTATAAAAAAATTATAAAAAAACTTCCTAAAGCTTTTATCCAATCGGAACAGATTTTTCAATACAAAAAACCTCGTAAACATTACATTTACGAGGTTTTCCTATACGTGCGTTAGAAGATTCGAACTCCCGACCTTTTGGTCCGTAGCCAAACGCTCT
>CAZSBV010000118.1:0-6323 GCA_964605105.1 uncultured Lachnospiraceae bacterium
GACATTGCTATGCATTCCCGTTTTACACTCTTCTCAACTTACAAGGTTCTCAAACGCATATTCCGGGACATTGCTATGCATTCCCGTTTTACACTCTTCTCAACTTACAAGGTTCTCAAACCTCAAAATTCTTGAGATTATCACCGAACTATCCGACTGGTAATCGGTGTAAGCTATATTTTAAGAATATATGACACATTTATCCTTGTCAATAACACATATTTTTTCTTCCGGTCTTTTAGTTTGATATGTTGCCTCTATTAATATCAAATGAACTTTTCTATAAAAACATTCTTTATATAATTCTTCAATTTCTTGCTCTGTTAAAAATAACTTTAAATTTAGGAAAACAAATATATTTTGTTTCAATAAATTACTACTGATTTTTATATATTCAATGATTCTTTCTAGCATTGACTGAGCTTGAACATCTATCTTAACTTCTGCCATTTTAAATACTTCTTGCAACTGTGGTTTATCCAAAAATGTAAGTTCCAAATCACTTTTCTGACATAAATTCGTAATATATACAATATATGCTTCATAGAATTGTTTCTGTTCTTCTCTCCAATCTTTTTCACATTCCCTTTCTAATTCCTGATACAACTTTGTAAGAATTTTTCGACTATTACAATCTATAGAAAAAGGTTCTTTAACAAAGGTTAAATTTTTAGCAATATTCAAAGTTTTATTTTTCTCAGATAATACAAATTCACCTTCTTGTCCTTCGCATTGTCTATTTAACATACATATAACTTCTACCAAAGCGGATGGATTCTCTATCACAAAAACGTTCACTTTATTTTCTTCCAATTCAAATATAATTCCATATATACTATATACTAATTTCATCATTCCCCTATAAAATTACCAAACGTTCATCTGTATCTAATATCTCTGTCTGATAATTACCAACAATGTATTCCATTCGTCCAAATTGTTTCTCTGTTACTTTTAAAGCTTGCACTAACCCCCTTTCAGGTTTATTTTTTCTTAAATTTTCAATTACTGAATCTGCCATAGTAGAATTGGGAGTTAATTTACAATATACCGACTCCTGCAACATCAGAAAACCATTCTTTATTAAATACTTTTTTATCAACCAGAATACGATATGGCTCCATCATATCAGAAGCTAAATTAAACGGATTAAATCTGTTATCATGAAAAATTCCTAACTGTGTTATATAACCATTGCTTACAATTTCCCTATTAAAAGCTGATAAAATAATACTATATCCATAATTCAGTGCCGCATTTATGGGACATTCTTCTGTTCTAGTAAAATCCAATCCAAATAATGCATTAAAATAAACTTTTGCAGCATGTCCTTCCCGATTAGACGCATCCCCAAATTGTATTTCCTGTAAATAACTATTCAACAAAAAAGCCTCTTCTCTATTTAGTTCTTCCAAAAATTCTTTCTGTTTTCGTATTTTTTCAGAAACAATCTCTGTCCAAACACTTTGCTTTACTGCGTTCTCCCATGTCACTTGATTTTTAACTTTAACACTTGTGTCATGGCTACCATAATAAGGTATAATTTCTCCGCAAGGATTCCGCTTTTCATCACAAAATATGATTTTGATTTTTCTTTTTACTAATTCACTTATCAATGCTGCTGTCAGAGAGATTGCTGTGGATTCCAGTATCAACGTTGATATTTCATTCAAATGAACTTTTTGAACTATATCTTTGCGTACAACTAAAAATCCCATCTGATAATCCAGTTTCGCACTGCTTGATACTACTATAACACGCCAACTCATACCGTTCTCAAATCAATCACAGATTGATAGACTCCCGTTACAGATTGATTTATTAATAAAAATTCTACTTTTTCCGAAATTTCATTACTAAATTTAATAGGGCTAGCTTTTAAGTCAATCTCCTTTGCCTGAATATTAAAATTCTGACTTTGTGTTGCTTTTAAAAGTTCAAGCAATACATTCACCTGTTCTCTTAATATAAGTTTTTGAAATGCTTCCTGCTTTTCTATTAATTTCACCCCTAACGGATTTGGCTTACTCTTATAAATCGTCGCATTATGTTTTCTTATTAATTCCTGATATAATTCACAATTCTTCCCCTCAGAAATTCTCTCATTAATATTTTTTCTTCTATCTTCTTCTTTTTCCTTTTCTTTAAACTTCTCTAACTTCTGAATATAATTACACCACTGGACTGACATACATAGTTGGACAGCATTATAACCTAAAATTTGTACCCCTGTCTTCCCACCTAAATACATGAAATACCCATTTCTTTTCACTAAAGAACGCATAGGAATCTTCAACAAGCATATCTTAGGATTAATACATCCTAGTCTCTCCCTGCAATATTTCTCTAATTCAGAAACATCTTTCTCAACCTTATCCTTTAAGTAAATTGGCATTTGTTCAAGGGTACGCACTTTTTTCTTTTTCTTCTCATGTTCCACGAGAAAATAATAAGCTCCCGATACACTACCGAAACCTCCATATTTTGTCACATCCCTTATTCTTTCATCTTGTATTTTTACAGGAATATAGCTGTTTGTATTTCCATTTTCGACTTCTTTGGCAGAATAAATTGTCTGATCTGCAAAACCACCGTGTGCTTCATATGTTCGCCTTGTTACTAATGGTGTATTTTTCTTTATCATTCTTTTCACAACAATAATTGTACCGCTTTCTCCTGCTTTCCATGCCGTCTCACCATTTCTGCAAACATCATACTGGAACATCTTATCCATATGATATTTTTCCCGTTTCCCTTTATATTCTTTTATAAAGTTAATTGGATTTTTCGTAAATTTTGTATGGTATGTATTTCCGACTACGATATTTAAATAAGCATCATGAGCATGATGGAAATCATTTAAACTTCGTGCTTTCAATATATCCATTTTTCTACGAAACTCAGATACATTACCAGCCTTAACATATACAATTTCTGTTTCTGGTAGTAATTCACCTAATATCTGTGCCACATATTTCGTCGCCTGTCCGGTCTCTACTATCTGACGATTAATAAAGCCTGCTAGTTCTTCTTCTGAAAATTCTGTTTTTCTTGTAAGACGATGAAATTTTTCCAAAGTAATAAACTTACCATCCAGCAACTCTTTCCAGAAGCCAAAACGTTCTTTTTGAACATTGTTTTCAATGGGAAAGGTATCACTTTTATGTCCATTACTTTCTTTTTCCACCAAAACCAGATTATTTTCCAAACTATCATCCTTAACATAATGTCTTGGATATATATGGTCTATATCGTATTTCAAATTATTAGCCAATAATTCTTCCAAGGAAATTCTATTTCCTGTATACATACATCTGCCTTTTTGCCTATAATATAAATACAGTTTTTTACTTCTTAATTCATCTTCTGACAAATCTGCAATTTCCTTTAACCACTGTTTACTGTCTTCTTCGCATTTTTTATATAATTCTTCCAATTTTTTCTTTCTTGAGATAGTTCTTTTTCCTTTTTCTCCTTCACTTCTTGGCATTTCTATAAAAAGTTTCTTTGGTACCTCCCCTGTAACTTGTACCAATTCTTTCAGAATTAAAATAGTCTGCCATGTCATTCTTTTTACCGGAGCAGACAAGTAACTTTCTTCCAAATCCTTATATGAAAACTCGCTTAACAACTTCTCTTTCTTTTGTATTTTCTTATTAAGATTTTCCATAAAGGTACAGTTATTACTTAACAGTTCCATCAGATTATTCTGTGTATTCCACATTGCATTTATTAAGCTCATTTCCTCCGAAAATCCACTTACATTACCCGGTAATTCTAAAAACTCTTTCGACAATCTTCCCCAATCTTTCCATTTAAACCCTAAAATACGTTTTATCTGTTCTGCTGTCAGATACTTTTTACTTGATTGATCTCCATATTCCTTTTCTAACCATTCTTTCATCATTTTTTTATCATTAGAGAAAACTGTTCCATAAAAAATAATGCTTTCTGCCATTTTTTCTATTTCCCATTCATTTATCTTTTCTCCAAGAACACTATAAAATCTTCCATAAGAAACTAAGGAATTCTGAAATCCATTATCAATTCCGGAAATGGCATCCTTTTCTCCCGGCTTGAGCAGTCCATTTAATTGTAAGAACTGCACCAATTGTTCCATTTTAACTTTTTTTCCTTTCTGAAACAATTCAACGTATATCTTTCGTTTTAATTCAGGACTCAATTTTTCTCCATATACCTTTACATTGTTAAGTTCATTCAACACCATAAACTTTTCATAAAGTAAAGAACTCTTTGGCAACACTTTTTCACCATTAAGATACGTACAATGCTTTACCATTCTGGATATAAACGCTTTTCTTGTTTCTTCTAAATTTACCTTTTCTTCCAGATTCCACGGTAAAACTTTTCCCGTTTCCTTTCGCACAACCCACTTGTTACCTTCTTGTCCTGTTTCAATATGTAATGGTCCTACATAATAAGGTATCCTAAATTCAAACAGTTTTATAATTCGCTCTGCAACTGTAAGACCACTCTCATCTTTTTCTTTCAAAAATTCCAAATAATTCTGTGCATTACTTAATATTTTCTTCAATTCAATCAGATGCACTTGATTCGGTATAACTCCATTTTGATAAGTAAGCTGTTTCGGCAACAAACTCTCCTTTTCTAATTCCTTCTTCAAATATATAACTGTCTCATCCGACTCCGGCATCCTATTCAATAAACGTTTTGTTTCATTCCAAAAATCCTTATAGCTTTCCTTTTTAGCATGGCGATTTCTTCTTTTTTTATCCTTATCCGAATTAACTGACCCTATATAGCCACTATAATTATTATCTGCCATGACCCTGAAATAAGAATTATATTCCTCTTTGCAATACTTCTTAATTACAGTTCTAAGTTTTTCTAAATCAGCTTTATGTTTTTCATAAGCCTCTACTCTTGCTTCTGATAAATATATGTGTCCTTTCAAAATATGACTTAGCAATCCTTTATCATGTATTTGTTTTGCATATTCTAAAATTTCCACATCTTCTTCGGTCAATAAATTTGCTAAATTTTCCAGAAGTTCTTCATAATTACTATTTTGAAAAGATATTTGCTTTTTACTATATTCTTCTCCCAGAATCTCTTTATCCCATATATTTGACAATCTGCCTGACAATCCACAAATCATCCTGATGATTTCATAACCTGCTTTATCTTTACTTTTCGCTATACCTAAAAGTGCACTTAAATTTTCAGCCTTTTCATTTTTAGAATCCTCTCTACTACTTAATATATTCTCAAATTCTTTATAATTTATATTTAAAGGAAATGAAGTTATTGAAGCATTCTCTAATCCTTCACTTAAAGAATTATATAAATCCTCTATCTTTTCTTCGTTTTCCTCTCCACTTATACTTTCATTCAAAAAGTTTCCACGATGCTTGAATAGATTAAGAATCGCCAAATAAACAAGACGGACATCATGTTGTTCCACGTTCTCCAATAATTCTTTTCTCAGATGAAAAATAGTAGGATATTGTTTAAAATATTCTCTGTCTGTATAATTTACATCAGCAAAAATGCTATATTTATCTTTTATCCCCTTATCCTCCAAATAATATTTACTTTCATCCAGCCTGTGATAAAAACCTGCATCTATTTTCTCAATTTCCTCAGCAAAATATTCTTTAAGCATTCCTATTCTTGCCACTTCTCTAGCACGTCGTCTTCTGGAAGTCCTATATATTCTACGTTTCTGAGAAGTTTCCGCTTCATCAAACAAGCGTATTCCCCATAAATCTTTTCCCTTTTTCCGAAGAAGTTGATAATTTTCATCCGTAACAGCCCATCCAACTGATGATGTTCCTAAATCCAAACCTCCATAATACATAAGCATTCCTCCAATACTTTTCTTCTAATATATCTTTTTTCACTTGACTGAATAATACTACACCTGCTATACTATTCGTAACTTACAAGGTGAGTGCAAATAAGGATTTTTCCGAAATCGCTCATTTATATGAGTCCACATGGTGTGGTAAAAAGACTTGATTTCAAGTCTTTTTTATTTTACATCATATACAGTACCATAGTATGTACTCATTTTATGTTATAATTTATATATTTACTCTTTTTATTATCCTTCATTACAGAAGGCATCTGTAAATTTTCCATCTCCTTTCCAAACAAACCTTAGAATTCTCCAATATTGTTTTGAATTAAGAAGTATTTCATTTACAAATGCCCTTCTCTCTTTTATTCATTCAGATATTTCAGAATATCATTCTTCTGCTCCAGGAAAATTGTCACCACCTCTGGATCAAACTGTTTTCCGGTCTCTTCTTCTATCATATCAAAAGCTATACCAATCG
>CAZSBV010000119.1:0-6300 GCA_964605105.1 uncultured Lachnospiraceae bacterium
TGATACATACTATAGCAACAAATTGTGTGCAAAATATGTACAATTTATAAAAAAAGTCTTAAGTCCCTAAAAATAAAAATAAGAAAAAATATACATTATTTAAGATTTAGCTCCAATTCTGTATTACGTATTGTATTTCCCGTTTTCCCATATACTCATTTAGAGACGGATAATAAATAACATTCATCTTTACTCCACTGTTTTTATTCTGACTCATAAATAAATCTAAAGTCTTCTGACCATATTTTTTTCCTACTTCTTCTAAAAACTTTTCCAAATGTCGAAAACAAACAAGGGAAAATCGATTACCAGCATCATCTTCCACACTAAATTTTGCCATATTTCTATTTTTTCCCATAATTCTTATGGATAAAAACTTCAAATCTTTCTGTGCAAATACAGGCTTCGGATTTCCGGTTCCGAAAGGCTCTAATAATTCCAGTTCTTTCAAAAAATCTCCAGTCACATAAGACATAGGCATGGGTACATCTATCAGAATTTTTTCCTCCATATCTTCCTCTGTCAACGTACAATTCTGATTCAATGTTTCCCGCATAATTTCTATATTTTTCTCTTCCAGGGATAAGCCTGCCGCCAGTTTATGACCGCCAAATTTCAAAAACAGCTCCTTGCATTTGCTTAATTCTTCGTACATCGAATAACTTTCAATAGAACGTCCGGAACCTTTAATACATTCTTCCGCTTTCGTTAAAATAAATACCGGCTTATAATATTTTTCCCGAATTCTCCCCGCAATGATTCCGGCAAGACTTTCATGGCAATTTGGCAGATAAACGACCATTACCCGATCCTTATATAAATGTTCTTTCTCAATTTTTAATATGGCCTCTTCTACCCCTTTTTCAGTCATTTCTTTTCGGCTTTCATTCAGTTTTTTCAATTCTGCTGCAATCAAAATAGCTTCTCTTTCATTTTTGCATTCTAGAAGCTCCAGCGTCCTTGCTGCTGTATCCAGCCTGCCTGTAGCATTAAAACAAGGTCCCAGAACAAAGCCGATATGATATGCAGATAAATTTCCCGGATTCAAGTCATGTACTTTAATTAAAGAACGAAGTCCCAAGTTGGCAGAATGACTCATGCTTTTCAATGCTTCTTTTACAATAATTCGATTTTCATCCAGAAGTTCCATAACATCACAGACGGTAGCAATTCCTGCAAATTCCAAAATTTCCCTTTTATCTGTTTCTGACACCGTAATACTCTCCCAAAGTTTACTGACTACTTTCCATGCCACCACACCGCCACAAATGTTCTTATATGGATAAGGACAATCCACCTGTTTCGGGTCAATAACTGCTTTTGCCGGCGGTAAAATATATTTTTTTTCATCTCCTGCCATTTCATAAGGCACTTCATGATGGTCTGTTACAATACAGGTAATTCCTAAAGAAGCTGCATACTCCATCTGCTGAAAAGCTGCAATACCATTATCACAGGTAATAATGGTATCCACCCCATCCTCAAAAGCATCCTGGATCAGCTGTTCATTAATTCCATATCCATCTTTAATCCTATGAGGAATTACCGTATCCACATCTGCTCCACACAAAGACAATCCTTTTTTCAAAATATAGGTGGCGCAAATTCCGTCCACATCATAATCACCAATAACCCTGATTTTCTTACCACTCCGGATTTTATCTCTTATAATATTGACTGCCTTGTCCATATCCTTTAGAAGACCGCCATCATAAACATCTTTTAACGTTCCATGCAGATATTTTTCGATTTCTTCCTCTTCAATTACATCTCTGTTACGAATAATTCTTGCCAATACCGGACTAATATGATATTTTTCTCCGATTCCATTGAAATCTGCTTTTTTTGCTGATACAAACCACTTTGCCATTCCATTATCCTTTCATACAAAAAGACTGCTGCATATAGATAACTATATTTGCAACAGTCTCATAATCTTCTGAAGACTAATCGTCGCTTTCTTTAATTTCAAATTTACATCTTAAGATGTACCATAAAGCTCCCGCAATACAAACAGAAGAATAAGCACCACACACAATTCCTACCATTAAAGGAAGGGCAAATTCACGAATAGAGGTCACTCCCAGAATATAAAGCGCCGCCACCATAATAAATGTAGTTAAGGATGTAAAAATACTTCTGCTTAAGCTCTGGTTTATACTTAAATTCACTACATCTTTCAAATCATCGTTTCTCTTCATCGCTGCCATATTTTCTCGAATACGGTCAAAAATAACAATGGTTGCATTGATGGAATATCCAACAATCGTAAGCACACAGGCAATAAACGTACTACCTACGGAAACTTTTGCCATTGCATAGAACGCAATAACAATCAACACATCATGAATGAGACAGATTACACTACTTGCTCCGAAACGAATATCTTTAAAGCGGAACCACACATAAATCAACATACAAACAGTAGAAACAAGAATCGCCATAATGGCATCTGACTTCATCTCATTACTGATTGCAGAACTGATAGTTTCTGCTGTAATCTTGGAAGTATCTACACCAAATTCTTCTTCCAGAACAAGATTTAATTCTTCTCTTTCATCCAATTCTAAGGTACGTGTCTTTATGATGACCTCATTGGTTCCTTCTACCTTCTGAGGCACAACGCCACCGCCGCCTATGACATCCTCAATTAATGGTACAACTAAAGTATCAATTTCTTCGATACTTAGATTTTCATTAAACGTAATATTAGTTGCCGTACCACCTTTAAAATCAAGACTATAATTTAAAATATCTCCAGTGCTGACTTTGTTGATTCCCATAGAAACAACCCCAATCACGATCAAACACAAGGAAACACCAAAAAATAATACCTTCTTCGATAAATAATCAATCTTCTTAGGAGGTTTCGCAATTCCATAAAATTTAATATCTTTTAATCCTATGGCAAAAAAAGCATTCAAAATAACTCTGGTCACAACCAACGCTGTAAACATTGATAATACAATTCCTAACGCCAGAGTCTGGGCAAACCCTTTTACAGTACCGCTTCCTAATACCCATAATACTAACGCCGCAATTAATGTTGTGATATTTCCATCTAAAATTGCAGACTGTGCCTTCTGGAAACCAATTTTAATAGAAGAACGTACTGTTTTTCCGGTTGCCAATTCTTCACGAATTCTTTCAAAAATGATAACATTGGCATCTACCGCCATACCGATGGAAAGAATAATACCTGCAATTCCCGGTAATGTAAGTGTAATGTCAAATCCATTTAACAATATAATGGTTAAAATAAGATAAATCACTAATGCAATGGAGGATGCAAGCCCCGAAATTGCATAAACAACAATCATAAAAATCATAACAATTGCCATTCCGATAGCACCTGCCATCAAACTGGTAGAAATTGCTTTAGAACCAAGCTGTGCACCTACTACTTTTGAACACATCTCTTCTAATTCCAGTTTGAGACCGCCAATTCGAATTACACTGGAAAGACTTTCCGCTTCTTCATAGCTTGCCATTCCCTGAATGACACATTGTCCATCTGTAATCTCTGACTGTACTGATGGAGCAGACACTACTTCATCGTCATAAATAATATAAATAATATCATGATTCGGAGCCGCCTTTTTGGTTGCTTCGGCAAATTTTTTCGTTCCTTCGTCTGTCATAGTCAATGCTACAACAAATTCACTGTTTCCCATGGAGTCCTGCTGAGTTGCCGGCTGAGCTTCCTCAATTTCCGTACCACTAAGTACCACATTCCCATCCATATCCATAAATACCAAAGAACCTGGTTTCCCTAATTCTTCTAAAATGGTATTGGCATCCGATACTCCCGGTATTTCTATATTAATGCGATTTGTACCTTCCTGATACACCAATGCCTCTGTACTATATACTTCTACACGCTTCTGCAGCTTATACACCGTATCCGCCATGTCTTCGGGACTTGGTTCCTCTTCTCCCACAACTTCATAAGTAATACTTACTCCGCCTGCCAAATCCAATCCCTGTTTAATCGCAAATGCTGATCCTGATCTATTTTCATCCAGACCAAAGATACAAACATAAATTCCTGCAATAATCGCAATCAGTATTCCAAGCAGGCTAAGCCATCCTTTTTTCTTATCCATTACTTCCTCGTATGTTTCAATCACACTTCATGTGCCTGAATTCACTTTTCCTTTCTTTTTTCTTCGGGTAAGTATAGCACAGTTTCTTTCTTTATAAAAGAGATTTGTACAAATAAGCTTTCCTGTCTTAACTATATGTTTTCTCTTAAATTTAAGAAATCATCCCACCTAACGTCCCGCTTCCCACACAGATCCATAAAACAGTTAGCAGATCATTTCCTATGTTTTCCATAGGATTCTGTATGATCAAAGATATCACAAGCAATAGAATGAAATAGATTCCACCACTGACAAATCCCCACAGAAATTTCTTTGTTTTTGTTCTCTTTCCTATGATAAATCCGGCACATAAACAGGCTAGTATATAAATTACAATTATCCCTATATCCACTACATCTTCCGAAACTTGAAAAAATAACAGTAGTAATGCTATTATTACAATACCTAAAAAGGTAACTAAATACCCTCCAAAAAGGGAAATCCCAATATCCTTCACATAATCCAGTTTATTCTTTTCTTTCATGATCTTTCCTTCCAATTCTAAATGTTTATTTAAACATATGAATTAGATATAGAAAACTTGCCACTTTCTTATGCAAAGCCTTTCACTTTTATATACCTCCAAAATATCCTGCTCAATCTTCATCAAAGCTTTCCGCAATTCCATCTGCAATCGCTCTGGCTGTTTCTTCGAATCTGCCGGAAAATAATTCATTATCAGCATCAGAATTGATAAAACCTACTTCCACAAGAACTGCAGGCATCTGTGTTGAATTTAGAACAATCAATCTGGGGCGTTCCTCCACTCCAAGATTGATATACCCAACTTCTTCCAATGCTTCATTTATATTTTCTGCCACCTCTTCCGGAAAACCTCCCATAGAATAGACCAAAGTCTCTACTCCCTGATACTGATTCGGTGTTCCACTGGAATTTCTATGAATACTTACAAATAAATCACCACCTAATTCATTCGCTATGGTAGCTTTTTTAAAAGGAGCCTGATAAATATCCTCTTCTCTGGTATATACCACATCAAATCCTCTTTCTTCCAAAATTCTTCCCACTTCTAAAGTCATGGCAAGATTATCATCCTTTTCCACTCGCCCTCCATAACTTGCTCCGCTATCTCTTCCGCCGTGACCTGCATCTAAAATAATTCTTTCTGCCATACCTACTTGTATAACTTTCAAACATACTAAAAGTTATATTCTCTCCTATTACTTTTTCTTTACCATATGTAATAATTCGAAAAAGTTGATTACTTAAAAGATTAAGTTATTCCGAAAACCTATCATTATTTTACACATCTTCTTATATAATAAAAAACTGTCATTCATCAAACCATATTGGTTCAATAAACAACAGTTTTGATTTGTTATATCCAAATTTAATTTTATATTCTATAGTATATCTTCTTTACAAACATAGCAAATTTCTTGCTATAACATGCCACAGATATGTAATAATCTTCCAGACATTTATATTCCTTTAAATATATCTCCTGATTATTATAATTATCGATAATCCTTTTTTCTTCCAGGTCTACAAAAAAACTATCTAAACCACCTAAAATCCCCTGACCTTTCAACTTCAAATAGCTTTCTTTTCCAGTCCAATAACGGAAAAATAAGTCGGTCTGCTTTTCCTCCGGCTGTTTCTCAATATGTTCTGCCTCTTCACACTGAAAGAATCGTCTGGCAATATTTGCTTTTGGCTCTCGCTTTTGCTGAATGTCTACACCTACCGGAACATCACTGACAACACAGGCGGCATATTCTCCTGAATGAGACAAACTAAAGAAAAAGTCATCTACTCCCGGCAAATATAGTTTTCCGTTTTCTCCTACTGCAATCTGGTCTCCGCTGTAACCTTTTTCATTCAGTATCTGCTCCAATAATAATCCCGCTGCCAAAGAACGTTTCTGGTCCTCTCTTATCTTATAAGACAAGACTTTCTCTCGGCGACTTTGGGCAACTGACATTAATTTCTTGTTAAAAACCGGTTCGTCGTTCAAAAAATCTGTATGAATCAAATATAATTCTACTGCCATTTTGTCTGCACTCATACGTTTCCTCGCAAAGTCTACATAAAACTTAATATGTATTTTTATCGTTATCGTTGATTAAGACCAAAAAAGGAGTTATCGTTTCCGATAACTCCTTCAACGTGCAGGAGATGGGACTTGAACCCA
>CAZSBV010000120.1:0-6275 GCA_964605105.1 uncultured Lachnospiraceae bacterium
TTTTTAAATCATATTATGTTACTTCCACAGATACTCCGGATACAATCCGCTATCTTTCAAATCCTGAATAGCTTTTACTACTACCGGCTTATCTTCCTTATAAGTCACCCCATGCCACTGATCATGGGATTTTAATACGGTTACGGTAGCTTTGTCTTCTGCCAGAAGTTCACTTACTACCGCCGGAAGATAACACTCACATTTCAATGGATTTGTTTTCAATCCTTCTTCCAGGAACGCAGGGAATCTGTTTTTGATTTCCTGTAAAATACTGTTAGTAAAGCCCCACATATTCATGGAAACAGGAGTCTTTGCATCAAGAGCTGTCCAGCTTGCTCCATCATCTTCTGTGTAAGCAATGCCGCCATCTTTCTTCTCAATTCGTGTTCTTTCCGTTACGGAAATAAGTTCCTGATTTTCGTTTACTTCACAAACACCACGAGACACATAACCATTATCGGTCACGGTTTTACCTACTTCATATCCAACCATGGCATAACGATATTTATTATCATCTTCATGAGTGCTGAGATAATCATAGATTACTTTGAATGCTTCTGCTCCGTAATAGTCATCTGCATTGATAACTGCAAAAGGACCATCCACTTCATGGATACAGCTTAATACTGCATGAGCGGTTCCCCAAGGTTTTACACGTTCCGCCGGAACTTCAAATCCTTCCGGAATATTGTTGATATCCTGGAATGCAAATGCTACTTCCATCTGTGCAGAAACTGCATCTCCGATAACTTCTTTAAACAATTCCAGATTTTCTTTTTTAATAATAAAGACTACTTTTTCAAAGCCTGCTCTTTTGGCATCAAAAATGGAAAAGTCCATAATGATATGTCCGGCTGCATCAATTTTATCGATCTGCTTTAATCCGCCATATCTGCTTCCCATTCCGGCTGCCATAATTACTAATACGGGTTTCTTCATGTTCTATTTCTCCGTTTCTTCCTTACAACACGATATCAGGGCTAAACCTTCGCCCTGATATCTCCATATTTTCCTATTAATTATTCATTATCCAAAGCAAGTTTAGCTGCTCCAATAATACCTGCATCATTTCCCAAAGATGCTAATGCAAATTCTGCATTTTTATGAGCAAAGAATGCTCTTTCTCTGTAGTTCTTTTCTACATAAGATAATAACACGTCTCCTGCTTTGGAAACACCGCCACCGATAACGAAAATTGCAGGATCCGCTACTGTTGCCATGATTGCCAGACCGGAGCCTAAATATTTTCCGAACTGTTCAGCCACTTCAATGGCTACTTCATCACCTGCTTTTACAGCATCCCAAACATCTTTTGCAGTAACTGTATCTGCATTCAGAACAGTTTCTTTTGTTGTCACTGCCAATTTTTTCTTAGCAAGTCTTACGATACCTGTTGCAGACGCATACTGTTCCAGACATCCTTTGTTGCCACATCCACAGCAGTCTGTTTCTTCGTAATCAACAGTTACATGTCCACCTTCACCACCGGCACCATGTTCACCAACGATTAATTTACCATTTACAATAAATCCGCTTCCTACACCGGTACCAAGAGTGATCATTACCATATTTTTCTGGCCTTTTCCGCCACCCTGCCACATTTCGCCAAGGGCTGCAACGTTAGCGTCGTTACCAATCACTGCAGAAAGTCCTGTTAATTCTTCCATTTCCTTTTTAACTTCTTTATATTTCCATCCAAGGTTAGCGGTTCCGTTTACGATACCTTCCGCTGTTACAGGGGCCGGAACACCTACACCTACACCAATAACATCTTCTTTATTGATTCCATGTTCTTCCATTTTTGCGTTAATGGAAGCTGCGATATCCGGTAAAATTCTTGCACCTTCATTTTCTGTATATGTAGGAATTTCCCACTTATCAATATTCTTTCCTTCTTCTTCAAAAATACCCATTTTTACGGTTGTACCGCCGATGTCAACACCAAAACAATATTTCATTTTTTTGGTCCCCCTTTTAGTTTTATTCTATTTATAAATTTATCAGACTTTTGTCCAGAATACAATATCATTTTCCAACTCATTCCCTGTATACAACAAATATAAAATATACTCCTCTACTTTTTATCAACGAAGCACACCACATAGCATACATTTATTTAACCAAGCATGGTATCCATCAATAACATCAGGCAAAAACCTGCTAAGAGCGCATAGGTCGCTCCTCTTTCTTCCCCATGGGCATGGGTCTCCGGAATCATCTCATCACTGATAATATAGAGCATGGTTCCACCTGCAAAACTTAATGCAAACGGTAAAATCGCCTCTGCCATTCCTACCGCCATATACCCAATCAAGGTTCCAAACACTTCTACAACACCGGTCATCATAGCTATAATAAATGTTCTTCTTTTGCTGACTCCTGCCGAAAGCATAGGTGCAATAATCACAATTCCCTCAGGGATATTCTGTAACGCAATTCCCGCCGCAATAATCATAGCACGGGATACGTTATCGGTTCCGAAACCAACCCCGGCTGCAATTCCTTCCGGAAGATTATGTATGGCAATTGCCAGCACGAACAAAAGTACCTTATTTAACTTCGCATTATTGTGACTTTCTGTATCCCCTCCTGCCATACTATGAAGATGAGGAACCAGCTTATCCACCAGATTCAAAAAAACTGCACCTGCAAAAATACCAAGTATCGTCACCCAGACATTACCATACTCTAAAGAAGGTAAGATCAATCCCAATACCGCTGCCGCCAGCATGACTCCCGCTGCAAAGGATAAAATAATATCCGAAAACTTATGAGATAACCCTTGAAATAAAAATCCAATCAGAGCTCCTGCCACAGTAGCTCCTCCTACGCCCACTGCCGTCAGTAAGACCATATTCATCAAAATCACCTGCCTTTTTCGTTTTTTAAGTTAGAATCTTCTAACTTTTTACATTATATGTCAATATTATGAAAATGTAAACGCACCCGGTATTTTTCAATAACCGAGTGCGCCATACTTTTATCCTATTCTCCCACTGCCTTGTTAGTCAACATGGTATGGAATAATTTCAATTTACTTACTTTATCCATGCGGATATTGCCTTCGCCCAAGCGGAGAACTTCTTTCCCGCCTTTGCTGGCAGGTTTCCATTCCACTAATCCTTCCCCATTCGGGTTGCCTGTCTTTACAAAATTGCAGAGGTAATCAGACATAGCATCTGTCAATTCATAATCCTTCTTTTCGAAAGGTCTCCAACCATTTTTCAGAGTACCGAACCAATACCACAAATCACTGGAGTGCCATGCTCCATGGTCATCCCCAGGCAATTTTCTGTCAAAAAACCAACAATAGGAAGGTTTCTTCTGGTTTTCACACCAATCCTTTGCCATACCAAAAATAAATAGAGGCATGATATCTTCACTGTTAGAGCCCAGCATATATGGAATATTTTTCTGTTCTCCCGCTTCTACGGATTCCATATTACTTTTAAGCAGAAATTTTTGGTCAATACAAGGACTGGCAATCATTCCGGCACCTTTGATCTCTTTTCTCAATTTCTGCCATGCTGCAAATAATTTTTCAGGTTCTACTTTTAAGAACTCATCCAACCCATTACAGCCGGACTCTTTCATTACCTTCATCCAGAAATCATATCTGTCTACATAGGTCTGCTTATTATTCAATAACTTATGAACACCGCCGCCACTGCTCATGACAGCTTTAGAAAATAACCCTTCTGTTAAAGGACTGACACAATGCTGCTGAACGCTCATAGCTCCTGCACTTTGTCCCATAATCGTTACCTGTGCAGGGTCTCCGCCAAAGGCTGCAATATTATGCTGTACCCATTGCAGGGCTGTCATTTGGTCATAAAGACCATAGTTACCTGTATGTCCATCTCTTTTCGTCAATTCCGGCAAACACATGAATCCCATAGGTCCAAGACGATAATTACAGGTAACTGCAATAACACCTTTCTTCGCCCATACCGGACCATCAAAATGTTTTTCATGTCCACAGCCGCCGGTGTATCCACCACCATGAATATAGAATAAAACCGGAAGCTTACTTTCCGGTGTGGCATCTTCCGGCACCCAGATATTTAAGAAAAGGCAATCTTCACTGTAAGTATAACTTGCGCCTTTACGAAACTCGTAGTAATAAAATACTTTTTCAATTACAGTTTCTTCATCGTAAAAGGCACGGGGCTGATAACTACAGTTGCCGTATTCCGTTGCCTCATAAGTACCTTCCCAGGAAGTCACTTCTTTAGGATATTCAAATCTTCCGGCCGTAGCATAACGGATTCCTTTATAAGCAGTCACTCCCGGCCACTGACATTTGGTTCCCTGTATCATACCACAAGGAGTCTTTATTGCTTTTGTCATATTTTTCCAAACCTTTCCATCCATATTTATTTTACAATTCTCACCTATTTTTTACGGTTATATGCACTTGGCATCCATGGATATTTTTCTTCCCTGTTAATACCAGACCATCACAGGCTTCTGCCATTTTTAACGCATAGGCTTCACTGATTACAGTTTCACAATCCAGTGGAAAACCACCATGCATTTCCACGGTTCCTACCGGAACAATGATAATATCATTTCTGTCCAGATATTCCTGAACTTCTGTATTTAACATTTTAGGTAAAATTCTTGTACGCATATGATACACGACCTTTCTTATTTATGCTTTGCTGTTAATTTCTTTTCGCTCATAGCAAAAACCTCCTTTTATCTTATGTTATCCCTATCATACTATGAAGAATTTGCAAATTTAATTGCATATCTTATTCCAAACATTGCAAATCCGACATTTTTGCTTTATAATTTATTCATATTTACCAAATCAGGAGGTGCTTTTTTGTGAAATTAGACGATATGCATCAATTATCTAAATTATATCCGGACAGTGATCCGCAAACGATAATGGAAGAATTAAAAAAGATTGGTGTGAATCTTTCCTATATTTATCAAGAACTGGAAATGAGTTCCCGATTTGTAGAGACACATATGGACATCAGTTATGGCAATGCTCCGGTTCATTTACACAGCCATACTTTTTATGAAATGATTTATTGCCAAAGCAATAGTGGAACTCAATATTTGGTAGACACCAAACGTTATAATCTGCAACGTGGTGATATTATTATAGTTCCTCCCGGAATCGGACATCGCCCTTTATTCCCCCCTGAAATGGCAGAACCCTATCGCAGAATTGTATTATGGTTCAGTTCTGAGTTTGTAGAAAGCTTAAAACATATTGCTCCTTATGATACCTCTAACTATTTTGAGCGTTCTTATTTTCTTCGTACTGCCGATACCCCTCTTGAAATTTTAGGTAAACTTTTTCAAACAGGTTTAAAAGAATCTCATGAAAAGAAAGATGGATGGCAAGTAGCATTATACGGCAATACTATGTACCTTCTGACTCTTTTTATACGTGCCATGGCAGATCCACAAAATACGCTGTATTCATCCGAGAAACCGGAATTAATTGATGACATTATTGCATACATCGAATCCCATCTGGATTCAAAAATCTCCCTAAACAATATTGCCGGACGATTCTTTATCAGCGAGAGCACCATTGAACAAAATTTTCAGAGAAAAATGCACGTAAGCTTCTATCGCTACGTAACACAACGTCGCCTTATTGCTGCTAAAAATATGATATTAGGGGAAAACAATCTTGAGGATCTTAGTCATAAAGTAGGTTTCTCGGATTATTCCACCTTTTATCGCGCATTTAAAAAAGAGTACGGCATCTCTCCAAGAGAATACCGTACTCTGATTACCAACAACTGACTTCTGATTATATTGGAATTTACGCACTGACTAAATCAAAATCATCGCCAACATCAATACGAACATTGCAACGATTCCAACAAGATACATACAACACCCCAAACATCCTCCACCATACCTTCCATAATGATGATGATGGTGAGGTGGTGGTGGTGTATGATGTCCTCCATGATGATGTCCTCCATGATGGTGTCCTCCATGATGGTGTCCTCCATGATGATGTCCTCCATGATGATGTCCTCCATGTCCTGGTCCTCTCATATCTATAGCCCTCCTTACTAATAACACACTTATTACTTCTTGTTGATACTATAATATCTGATTTCATCGAACAAATAAATCCCTCAAAATAGTAAAATAGAGCCTTCTATTTCGCGATTTCTGCAAAAATTATTGTACACATATAAATTTGTCACTAAAAAGGGAATGTTTCGATTCATTTTCGTTGAAACATTCCCTTAATTACTCTCATTCTCTTTATTTTGATTATCTGGAATAAA
>CAZSBV010000121.1:0-6271 GCA_964605105.1 uncultured Lachnospiraceae bacterium
ATTAATGCAGGGTTACCACTGTATCTATACATTAGTAGATGTATGTAACGGTGAAACAGTAGCAGATATGCCAATGGATGGTTACTGGTACAACACAGAAAACATGGAAGCTGATGACATCGCTCCAAACCTTTATGACTAATCTGTATCTCTGATACGAATTGAATAATTAAGGTACATAGGACCGGGTTTTATACCCGGTCCTTTTGCGTCCTTGACTTTAGAATAAGATGTAGATAAAATTAAATCATATTTTGTTTTAAGGGGACGGAAGCTGTGAAAAAATACATGGGACTAGAAGATATGAGCAAAGTAAATTGTTCAAGTGTCTTAAATGTAATTCGTGAAGCAAAAGAGATTTCGCGAAAAGAGATTTCGGATATTACAGGTCTTAGTTGGGGGGGAATGACTAAGATTGTAAACAAATTATTTGAAAAAGGATATATTGAAGAGGCTAAAAGTACTACAACAACAGGAGCAGGAAGAACTCCGGGAGTAATTACCATATGTAAAGATTACAATGTAGTAATTGGTCTTGATATAAATAGAGAAGGATTAGTAGGATGTGTTCTGAATCTTGCAGGAGATATTCTGGGAGAATATTCAGCAGAGGTCTCTTGTGGTACGAAAGAGGAATTAATGCAAAGTATTATTTCCTTTACATCAGGAGTCGTGAAAGAAAATAATAAAAGGAATATTTTAGCTATTGGTGTTGCCATGCAGGGGATTGTGGATGTGGAAACGGGGGTTTCTGTTAAGTTTCCGGGATGTGTAGGATGGGAAAATGTTCCTGTTTGTGAGATATTAGAGAGTCATTTTCAACATCCTGTATTTATTGAACATGATCCTAATTGTATGTTGTATTCTGCTGTATACAATCATCCACTGGAAAACAGTGTGCTATTTAGAATGGATAGAAGTATTGGTATGGCAGTTACTTTAGATGGCAATATTCTTCGTGGAAATGGCCTGTTAGAGGTGGCGCATAGTATTATAGTTCCAAATGGAAAAGAATGTACATGCGGTAAAAAAGGTTGTGTAGAAAGTTACTTGAGTGCCTGTCTTAATGGAAAAGAATTGCAGGTGCAGGCAGTGGATGAAATGGTAAAAGTAATATCGGTGTTGATGTATAATATGGCACAGATGTTTAACGCAACAAAGTTGATTTTGACGGGTGAATTGGTTGCACATAAAAAATTCTTTGAAGATAATTTGTTGAAAGAATTCTATTCTTATTGTGAATCAGATAAAATAAAAGTGGAATTTATGGAAGAAACCAAAAAGGTAGTTTATGGTGCGGCTATGATAGCTGTGCAAGGTGCCATAGATCAAATTGAAGTTTAATAAAGCTATTGCAAAGAGTTGTTGAGGTTTTGGTTTCCATTGTTCGTTTATTGCAAACAATGGAAACCGAAATCCTTTAACAATCGATATTGCAATAGCTTTATTTAGAATATATAAATCTTTCTCCCGGAACAAACATGTGAAATTTCTGGGTCGAATTGTTAGTGTACAGATAATCCACGAAGCTGGCAGGATTTACACAATTGACACTGTATAAATCATAGTGCATCGGTACGAGCATATCTGCATTACATTCTTTGGCAAGAATAACGGATTCTTCGATGGTCATATTACCAATGATATCATCTCGTAATTTGTAGTAACTTCGTCCGTTAATTGGAACCATCATAATATCAACATTCTTTACGGAATTGCTTAATCCATCATATAAACAGCAATCACCACCATGATAAATAGAAATGTCATCGAAGACCATTTTATATCCTAATTCCATATAATTTCCATTTTCGTCCTGATGAAGTTCTTCATGAGCGGATGCGATTGGATGAATTTCGCAGTCACCGCAATCGATGATGGTATTTGTAATAGCACCAATAATTTTATCAGGAGAAATACCATAGGAAGAAACCAATTCTGTTGCAAAAGCCGGAACAATAAAAGTGGCGTTTGGATTGACTTTTGCCAGTTTTTCCAATGTGTAAGGATCGGTATGATCGTAATGTGTATGGGTACATAAAACATAATCTATAAAATCCAAGTTTTCGGCGTCGATAGGTGCAGGATAATTGCGAATCCATTGGACTGTGTCGGAACAGCAATTCTTATCTACATAATCAGAAAGATAGGGATCAATTAGAATGTGAGTATGTTTGTATTTGAATAAGAAACCTTCTTGCCCTAAATAAAACAATGCTACCTGATTATCGGTTAATAAAGTGTTTAAAATAAAATCTTTGTTCATAAATAAAACCTCTCGAACTTGTGATTGTGGTAACCATTCATTGCTAATTACTTATTATTCGATTAGTTCTGAATAGCTACAAATTGTCGTAAAATTTGCTCTAAATTTGCAAAATGCTAATCCAAATCTAAGATTATAACTATATTGTCAATTATAACACGGCGTGATATAATTGACAATATAGAATGCATAGTGGATAAAAATAATAAAAAGGAGGAATCGTTTATGAAAGCAGTAGTGATTAAGGAGCCGGGAAATATTTCATTGCAAAATGTTGAGATTCCACAGCCACAGCCGGGATTTGTACGCATTAAGGTAAAAGCAGCAGCTATTTGTGCGACAGATTTAGAAGTGTTGGATGGCAACATTCCTGCAAATTATCCTTTAACACCGGGGCATGAATGGAGCGGCATTGTAGATGCAGTAGGAAGCGAAAAAGATGAGTCTTGGATTGGAAAACGTGTTATCGGAAGCAGTGATGTTGTATGTTTGACATGTGATGCCTGCAGAAGTGGAAATTGGCGATACTGTAAAGATTTTGAAGAAATCGGATTCAGAAGGAATGGAGCTTATGCGGAATATGCAATTATGCCGGCATATGGCTTATGTGAGCTGCCGGACAATGTTTCCTTTGAACAGGGAGCGTTATGTGAACCGTTAGGGGTTGCTCTTGGAACTTTGGAGAAAGCCAATGCAAAATTCGGAGAAACATGTTTGATTATTGGAGCCGGTTCTATCGGACTTTGTATGTTATCGGCAGCGAAAGCTATGGGAATGAAGGATATTGTTGTATGTGCAACAACAAAAGGTAGATTGGATATTGCCAAAAAACTGGGTGCTTCTCATGTTATAGCGACCAGAGAGACTGATTTAATGGAGGCAATGAAAGCCATTCATCCAAATGGAACCGATGTGGTTGTGGATTGTACCGGTATTGAAGAGTGTATACAGATGAGTCTAAAACTGGCACGTAAAGGTGGAACTGTTGCGTTGGCAGGATATGGAAGAGGAAAAATCATGAATATCAGAATTGATGATATTCATATCAATAACCTTAGAGTTGTCGGGGCAGGCAACAATTGGAATAAACATAAAACGGCAGTAACCTTAATGAAAGATGGTATGGTAAATCTGGAATGTTGTGTATCTGAAAAGATTGCTCTGGAAGATTATAATAAAGGATTAGAAATGGCAAGAAAACGTCCGGAAGGATTTGTAAAGGCTGTTTTTGTGAATGAATAAAAGATGTCCAATTATGTTTTATGTGGGATAAGAATGACAGATTGGAGATTAAAATGAATCAATGTGTATTAGGAATTGATTTGGGGACCTCTTCGGTAAAGATAGTAAAAAAATACATAGATGGTCACATTGAAAAATTAAAAAATACATATGAAGAACCCTTACCTTTCGGATGGTGGAGGGCGATTGTCTCTTTGCTGGAGAAGATAGATTGGAAAGAAGTGACTGCAATTAGTTTATCTTCCCAAGTAGGGACTTACCTGATAAATGATAGCAAAGTCATTGGATGGAACAGTGAGGCAGGAAGAGAAGAACTTGAATGGTGGAAAGAAAACTATTCGCAGGAACAATTTTTAGATGAAATTTCCATGCCTCATCCTGATATTATTTCCTATCCGCTGCCAAGATTAAAATATATCAAAGAACATTTTGAAGATATCCAAAAAATATGTCAGCCTAAAGAATATATTCAGGAAAAACTTACCGGAGAATGGGTTACAGATGTCTATTCCTGGCGTGGGTTAGCAAATTTGGAAACAGGAAAATATAGCGAGTATTTCTTGAATGAACTTTCCTTGGAAGCAGAAAAACTTCCCACCATCAAAAGATTTGATGAAATTGCAGGCTACACCAAAGAATTGAGATTTCCCCAAAATGTTTTACCGGCAGGGATTCCGGTATATGTAGGACTAAATGATTATTATGCGGGTCTTCTGGGAATGGGAATCGGAAGAATTGGACAGATGTTTGATATTACAGGAACCAGCGAACATTTAGGGGTGTTACAGGGAGAAATAGATATTGATACAACCTTGGTCAGTGGTCCTTACATAGAACATATGGTGCATTATGGGGTTACCGCATCCAGCGGACCATCCATAAAATATGGTCAGAAATTTATGCAGGAATATATGTCTGACGCGGATAAGATGATAGATACAAAGGCAGTGGAATTTGATTTGGAACAAATAACACAGACGAAACCGCCGATATTTCTACCTTATGTAAAAGGAGAAAGAGCACCTGTCTGGAATGCAGATGCCAGAGGAGTGTTCTTTGGAATTGAAGAGAACTGTTCTAGGGAGCAAATGGCATATTCGGTGATGGAAGGTGTGGTTTTCAGTCTGTATCATATTTATGAAACTATGGGAAAACCGGAAATTGACCGGATTACGGTTTCAGGCGGAGCGGCAACCATTGAATGTCTTAACTTATTGAAAGCGGAAGTATTTGGGGTTCCGATAGAAATTGCGGAAGAGAGCGATGTTTCTGCACTGGGAGCCTGTATGACAGCGGCAGTTGGTTCGGGATTATATCAGGATTATCACCAGGCGGCGGAAGAATGGGTAAATATAATTCATAGAGTAATGCCTGGCGGAAAGTACAAGAAATGGTTTGAAAAACGATTTGAGATTTATAAAGAGTTATATTTAAATGTAGAACCTCTATATAAAAAATGGAAGGAAATATAATTTTTTTAATTGGTTAAATATAGAGGAAAATTATTTTACGGGATAACAAAAAATAGGTTGTTATATACAGCGGAATGGAGACAAACAATGAAATGTGTAATTTTAGGAGCCGGAAAAATTGCCAGAGGCTTCATTGGGCACTTGTTATATTTAAGTGAGATTCCATTTACCTTTGTGGAGAAGGCAGAAGGTTTAGTGGATTTGATTAATGAGCGGGGACAGTACACGGTTAATATTTTGGGAAACAGTGATAAGAACTGCGTCGTAAAAAATGTAAAAGCAATTCATTTCTCGGAAGTAGAGAAAATTGCAGAAGAAATTTCGGAAGCTACCGTTGTATTTACTTCTGTTGGTGGAAAAAATCTGGGAGATCTGGTTCCATTATTAGCAAAAGGAATTGAAAAGAAAGCCAAAAAAGGTGGGTACTTAAATGTAGTTACCTGTGAGAATTGGAAACAGCCTGCTAATATTCTTCGCGCAGGAGTAGAAGAGATTATTTCTGAAGAAGCAAAAGAATTTTTTGAACAGAAAACAGGATTTACGGAAGCAGTGATTATGCGTTCCGGAATTGAATCTGATGCGGAATTGTTAAAACAGGATCCCCTGATTGTAAATGTACAGGATTTCTGGGAACTTCCAATAGATGCTTCCCGTCTGGCAGGACCAATGCCGGATTTACCGGAATTAAGACTTATTGAAGAATTTACCGGATTTTTGGAAAGAAAATTCTACACTTACAATGCTGCCAATGGAACAACTTCCTTTGTGGGAGCTTTGCTTGGATTTGAAAAGATTGCAGATGCAGCTCACGATGAGAGAATTTTAAAAGTCTTAGACGGTGTTTACATGGAAACAGCCCAGGCGCTTTCCAAGAAACATAATTTCCCGCTGGATGAGCAGTTGGCTTTTACTTTAACATCCAAGAGAAAATTGCAGGATTATACCATTGTTGACTTTATTGAAAGAAATGCCAGAGATCCAATCAGAAAATTGGGACCGGATGACAGACTTGTAGGTTCTGCAAGACTGGTTCTGGAATATGGCATCAAGCCGGAAAATTTATGTATTGCTATTGCTGCGGCAATTCATTATGTAAGTCCACAGGATGAATTTGCGAATGAATTAGTACGTATGAGAACCGAAGAAGGCATTGATGCAGTTCTGGAGAAAGTATGTAAACTTGATAGTCAGGGCGAACTGGCAATGATGATAAAAGAAAAAATTGAATTATTAAAAACATGGGGATGGATTCATGAATAAAATAATTGTAATCGGAGCAGGAAAAACAGGA
>CAZSBV010000122.1:0-6267 GCA_964605105.1 uncultured Lachnospiraceae bacterium
TCAATACAATATGCTACGCCATCTTCTTCATTGGATTTCGTAATATATTTTGCCACTTCTTTCACTTTCTCAGCTCCATTTTCCATAGCAATGGTCGCTCCAAAATCCATGGACAGCATGGAATAATCATTCATACTGTCACCAAAGACCATAACTTCATCCATAGTATAGCCCAAAGATTCAATATAGGATTTCAATGCAATTCCTTTCTGTGCGTTTATATCTGTAATTTCCAGATTATTTGCAAAAGAAGATGCTACCGCCAAATTTGGATATTTCTGAAGCTCTATGTCTATCTCTTTTAACATGTCCAAATCATCAGATATAGCAAAAATCTTTATAATATCCACTCCGGATTCCTCTAAATCCTCAAACGAAGAAACTACTCTGGTCTTTGCAAGCATAAATTTAAATAAATCTGTTTCTCTGGCTTCTTCTTCTGTCATGTTATCGTTAAATGTAAGGATATGCTGAATCAATTCCTTCTCCCGGTCCTTGGTATCTCCGATACAATAATCGGCATCCGCAGAAGCAAACAAATACATCAGATCATATTTTTTCAGAACATCATAAACCATTCTGCAATCCGTTGTCTCCATACATCCACTCTGCAGAATCTCTTTCTGAGAATTTCGAATCTCTGCACCACTGCTTACAATATAGTCACATTCAATATCTGTATCTCTCAGGGCATGCATCGCTTGCTCAAAACTTCTTCCGGTAGAAATCATAAAACGAATACCAGATTTCTGGGCCTCTTTTATTGCTGCAATAGTACGCTCACTCAACATATGTTCCTTATTTAATAAGGTTCCATCCATATCACTGGCAATTACTTTAATCAATACCTTTCACTCCTATCTTTTGTCTTTCTATAATTATACAGCAATTCTTTTGCTTTTCCACATTTTTTATTTTAGATATACTCTGACTGCATTTATAATTTTTCCCTATCCCATTCCGCTCTCGTCAAACAGGAAACATGTCCTGTTCTCACATCATTCACAAGGGAAAGCTCAATACCTTCGGTCGTATGATGATAAACAAATCCAAGCTTTTCCTGCACACGCTTTGACTTCTCATTTCCATCGTAATAACCACACCAGATTTTTTTCATGCCAAGTTCTTCAAAACCATGACGTAGCAGTTCTCTGGCAGCCTCCGGAATAAGACCATATCCCCAATAAGGCTTTCCAATCCAATACCCAAGCTCACACTCATCTTCCTGGTCTGTCATATCTGTAGCATCGCCCATTTTAAGACTAATGCTACCAATAGCTTTATTATTTTCTTTCAGACAGACTGCATAGGTTTCCGCCACAGCTAATACATCTCTAATAATTTCAAGGCTGTTTTCTACACCGGTATGTACAGGCCAGCCTGCAATAGGCCCCACATCCGGGTCGCTGGCATATTTATATAAATCTTTCGCATCCTCATCACACCATGGACGAAGAATTAATCTTTTAGTTTCTAATATCATTTTCAATCACTCCCTATATATTAAAGTTTTTCATTCCATTGACTTACAGAAAAGACATCACCCCATGATATATCACAGGTACAATCAATGCGGGCAGCATATTTCCCACACGAAATTTCTTACCAAAGGCAATATTCACACCCACACAAAAAATCAGGGCATTTCCTATAAAAGACAGATCACTGATAATAGCATCACTCAAGAAAGAGCCGCCGATTGCCGCAATCAACGTAATTCCTCCCTGATAGAGAAAAATGGGCACTGCGGAAAACACTGCTCCCAGTCCATATGTGGAAGCAAATACCACAACAATCACCAAATCCAGAACTGCTTTGGTCATAAGCAAAGAATAATCTCCACTGATTCCATCTTGAATGGAGCCCACAATTGCCATAGCTCCTACACAGATAATCAGGGACACATTGACAAATCCTTCCACAAACAAATTATCTTTTTCTGCTTTCACGGCTCTCTTTATTTTCTCACCTATGGAATCCATTTTTTCTTCAATATTGATGGCTTCTCCTGCAATTCCACCCAATACCAAAGAGAAAATTAGAAGCATGGTTCCCTGTGTGGAAATCGTCCCCTCTTCTATTACAAACATTTTTGCAAGTGTTCCTGACGCACCTATAAAAATAGTAGCCACACCACATGCCTGCATCAGGATATCCTGCAAATTTTTCTTCAAACCGTTTTTTAAACACATGCCAATCAATCCGCCCACAACAACTGCAAGAGTATTGATTATGGTTCCTAAACCAATCATGTTTTTATCCTTTTTCTTTCGTATATTACTTTAAAATCTTTTTTAGTCTTCAAACAAAGTGGTGGACAAATATCTGTCTCCCGTATCCGGTAAAAGAACTACAATATTCTTTCCTGCATTTTCCTCTCTTTTTGCTAACTCAATTGCTGCATACAACGCTGCCCCCGCAGAAATTCCAACCAGAATTCCTTCTGTCCTGCCAATCATTTTTCCAAAAGCAAAAGCATTTTCATCACTTACAGGTACAATTTCATCATAAACAGTGGTATCCAAAACTGCCGGAATAAATCCTGCACCAATTCCCTGTAACCCATGAGGACCTGCCGTTTTCCCGGACAATACCGCAGAACTTTCCGGTTCCACTGCCACAACTTTTACTTCCGGTTTCTGCTCTTTCAAATAGTTTCCAGTTCCGGTCAAAGTTCCGCCGGTGCCAACTCCGGCTACAAAAATATCCACCTTTCCATCAGTATCCTCATAAATTTCAGGTCCCGTGGTAAGGTAATGTGCTTTGGCATTGGATGGATTATCGAACTGTCCCGGAATGAAACTACCCGGAATTTCCTTGGCCAGTTCTTTCGCTTTTGCAATAGCTCCCGCCATTCCCTTAGAACCTTCGGATAGTACAAGCTCAGCTCCATAAGCTTTCATTAACATTCTTCGTTCCATAGACATAGTATCCGGCATGACAATAATACAGCGATATCCTCTTGCTACAGACATAAGTGCCAATCCAATTCCGGTATTACCGGAAGTAGGTTCAATAATGACAGAATCCTTTGTTAAAATCCCTTTTTCTTCCGCATCATCTAGCATCGCTTTTGCCACTCTGTCCTTCACAGATCCGCCAGGATTTAAAAATTCCACTTTTGCAAGTAATTTTGCTTTTAAATCATATTTCTTTTCAATCTTAGTTAATTCCACCAATGGTGTTTTTCCGATTAACTGCTCTACAGATGTATAGATATTTCCCATAATATTCTCCTTTTGCAAACATTTGAATCGTTATAACCATTTAGAGCCCTAAATAGTTACAAACTATTTTTCTATTTTACATCAATATATTTTATCTGTAAATCTGCCAGATTTTTCTATCCTTTACATAAACTATTAAGAATGAAATCTGAGGACGGAACAGGCGGCCGTCACCCTTTGTTAGGAGATGTGGATTGTCACCCACCTATTTCATTCCAGTATCAAAAGGAGCTGTCGCACATGCAACAACTCCTTTCCTATTATTCATAATTATCAAAGGAATTTATAATGCCCCTTTCCTCTACACTACTGGAAAACTCATTACCACCTTAAAAAAGTCTCCATCCACCGTCAAATCGAAACTGCCATTTTGAAGTTCTGTTAAACTTTTCGCAATAGATAATCCAAGTCCGCTGCCTTCCGTATGACGTGAGCGGTCGCCTCTCACAAACCTCTCCATCAATTCTTCCGAAGAAATATCCAAAGAATAGTGAGAAATATTTTTCAAAGAAAACACTGCTTTTCCTTCTACTTTTTCTAAAGTCAAATAAACTCTGGTTCCACTCTGGGCATACTTACAGACATTATTCATCAAGTTATCAAAAATTCTCCACATATGTCTTCCGTCAGCCATAATTCGAAAACTTTCCTGCGGAATTTTTGTAATCAAATTCAATTCATGTTCTTTCAGTTTTTCTTCATATTCTCCAACTGCCTGTGTCAGAAAAATATCTGCTTCACACGGTGACAAAAGAATCTCTAAATTCCCTGTACTTACTTTAGACGCGTCCATCAAATCATTAATCAGCTTCTTTAACCGCTCTGACTGACGGTGAAGTGAGGCGGAATATTCCTTTATATTCTCATTATCACAAGGCTCTTTTGCTATCAAATCTGAATAATTAATGATAGAAGTTAAAGGCGTTTTAATATCATGAGAAACGTTGGTAATCAATTCTGTTTTAAATCTCTCACTTTTTAGCTTCTCTTCTACCGCTTTTGACATTCCAAGAGCTATGTTATTTAAGTTTTCTCCGTGTGCTTTAAAATCCCAGAACATTTTTGAAGTATCAGTATGATAAGAAAGGTTTCCTGCTGCCAGTTCTTCACCGGATTCCTGAAGCCTGCGTAACATTAAAGCACAGTATAAAATAATAGGTAAAAGAAATACTTTTTCTGTAATCCATAAAATGAGATAAATCTCCTGCTCATAACAAAAAATAATAAACATAAAGAATTCTACACAGCTAATTCCCAAAACTAAAATTGCAGTTTTCCAAACTAACGGCAATGAACCAAACACTTCTTTGTTAAACAAAAAAACTTTTTTGCCAATTTTAAAGATAAAATGCAACACATAAAATACCAGCGTATTTTTCCACCATTTTCCTAATTTCACACGCACTTTTAAATCTGCAAGAAAAATAGTCACTAATACCAAACATGTCGGTATAGAAACAAGTGTTAAAAACAAAAACATTCCTACATCCCAAAAGGAATCCGAAATAACAACTGCCAAGCATCCAAGAGTAAGAAATATGATACTCAACAAATCCAATGGTGCCTTTGTCAATGCACCAACATATAATCCTTCTATATTTTTTCTGTGTCCCGCTGAACAAATCAAAAATATAAAACAACTTACCAAGACTAACACCGATAGCACACAGATCATAATTAATTCATATCTAAAGTTGTAGATCATAATTCTTAAGTTTTCATAAAAAATATCATAATCTGAGGTATTATTTACAGGAATTTCAGATACATAATGTCCCATATTATAAAACCTGAGAACAATGGCACTATAAATCCCTACTCCTGATAGCACACTTAAACTTCCCGATATTGCTACTAAAATATATCCTATTATTTTTGCAACTGTACTGCTCATTAATTTCTTCATAGTTTCTACCTCTCCATCTTATATCCCTGACCCCAAATTACTTTTAAATACCTGGGATTTGCTGCATCAATTTCAATTTTCTCTCTGATATGTCGCACATGAACTGCTACAATATTTTCTGTCCCATAAGGATTGTCCTCCCATACACGTCGATATATTTCCTTGGGCGAAAAAACTTCATTTGGATGCTCCATCAGTAATTTCAAGATTTCATATTCTGTGGGAGTCATGGATATAATTTCACCATCTACCAAAACCTGCTTTGCTTTGTCATTTAATTCCACTCCACCAATGCGAAGAACATCCGGCTTTAGTTCCGCTGCTCCAAGATGCACAAATCTACGTAAATGGGATTTTACTCTGGCTGTCACTTCCATAGGACTGAATGGTTTCGTTATATAATCATCCGCACCGATATTCAATCCTAAAATCATATCTACCTCTTCGCTCTTTGCCGTCAGGAAAATCACCGGAACATTGCTAAACTCACGTATTCTGGACAGCGTTTCTATTCCATCCATGACAGGCATCATAATGTCCAAAAGCACAAGATGAATCTCTTCTTTTTCAATGATTTCTAATGCCTGCTTTCCATTATAAGCTTCCAAAAATTGATACTGAGAATCATTCAAATATATTTTCAAAGCATTGATGATGTCCTTCTCATCATCACAAATTAAAATATTATACATAAGGCACCTCCGCATCAAAGAATCATGCTATCAAAGCAAGAATTCTTACTAAAGTTCATCTTCCACATACAAGTGAATTTTCTTTAGTGAACCCATTATACTCCTAAAACACATGAACAAAAAATAGGGTAAAACATTAAGATTTTATGAAGATAAAAATTTATTTCCAGTAGAGTGGGCGGCTAAAAATTTCATCCACCCCTCATCAAACCGTGCATGAGGTTCTCCCTCATACGACACCAAAAAAGGACCTGCCACAGCAGATCCTTTTCTCTATTTTTCTTATATTCCTTTTTTACAAAAGCTCACGCTCTCTATGCAGGCATTAAAACTTTACTTTCAACAGCTTTTACATAATCCAATTCCAGATCCAGCATATCTGCTACTGCTTCTGCAGAATAGTTCTTTTTTAACAGCTTTTCTACATTTATTTCAATGCCTT